>JANYBQ010000123.1 GCA_025360705.1 Betaproteobacteria bacterium
TGATCCTGGGCGGCTTTGGCGGTGAGGCCACGGTCGCCACGGGCGCAGCGGTTCAGCGGCCGGTCAAGAGCGGCAGCGCCGATGACGCCGCCTTTGTACTCAGCAATGCCGAGACCGTGGTGATCGTGCCGGGTTATGGCCTGGCGGTTGCTCGGGCGCAGCACGCGGTGAAGGAGTTAGCCGCGAAGCTGACCGAAAAAGGCATTACCGTGAAATACGCGATCCATCCGGTGGCGGGCCGCATGCCGGGGCACATGAATGTGCTGCTGGCTGAAGCCGAGGTGCCGTACGACCAGGTGTTCGAGATGGAGGACATCAACGGCGAGTTCGGACAAGTCGACGTAGCCATCGTGCTGGGCGCCAACGATGTGGTCAACCCCGCCGCATTGGTCAAGGGCAGTGCGATTTACGGCATGCCGATTCTCGAAGCCTACAAGGCCAAAACAGTCATCGTGAACAAACGTTCCATGGCAGCCGGGTATGCCGGCCTGGACAACGAACTGTTTTATATGGACAAGACCATGATGGTGTTTGGCGACGCGAAGAAGGTGGTGGAGGACATGGGCAAAGCGATAGAGTAGCCGGCTGGGAATTTTGGGGAATGCATGTCGTTCGGGAACCCGGCAAGAACGAAGGTTCCTTCCACAACGATTGGAGACAAGACAATGACAGACCGCATCTGGCTCACGAGTTATCCGCCTGGCGTGCCCGCCGACATCGACGTCGCGAAATACGATTCGCTCGTGGCCCTGATGCAGGAGAGCTTCAGCAAATACGCGGACCGCGTTGCCTACAGCTTCATGGGTAAGGACATCAGTTATGCCACCACCGACACGCTGAGCCAGGCTTTCGCCGCGTACCTGCAAAGCCTTGACCTGTCCAGGGGGGACCGGGTCGCCATCATGATGCCTAACGTTCCGCAATATCCGGTGGCGGTGGCCGCGATCCTGCGCGCCGGACTGGTATTGGTGAACATCAACCCGCTGTATACCGCGCGCGAACTGGAACACCAGTTGAAAGACTCGGGCGCCCGGGCCATCGTTATTCTGGAAAACTTCGCCAACACGCTGGAGAAATGCATCGGCGCGACGCAGGTGAAGCATGTGGTCCTGTGCGCGATGGGCGACCAGCTGGGTTTGCTGAAGGGCGCGCTGGTCAATTACGTGGTGCGCCACAGAAAAAAGCTGGTACCGGCCTTCAACCTGCCGACCGCGGTCCGTTTCAACGACGCGGTGGCACGCGGCACGGCGGCTACTTTCAAAAAGCCCGAGATCAAGGCCGACGATGTGGCCGTCCTGCAGTACACCGGAGGAACCACGGGTGTGTCCAAAGGCGCAGTGCTGTTGCATCGCAACTTGATCGCGAACGTTTTGCAAAACGAAGCCTGGGGCGAGCCGCTATTCAGCAAGATTCCGGCCAATGAACAGCCCACTTTTGTCTGTGCGCTGCCGCTCTACCACATCTTCGCGTTTACCTATTGCATGATGCTGGCGATGCGCTTGGGCGGCAAGCTGATCCTGATCGCCAATCCGCGCGACATGTCGGGCATGCTCAAGGAATTGTCCAAGCACCGTATCCACGTATTGCCGGCCGTCAACACCTTGTTCAACGGCATGGCCAACCACCCCGACTTCAACACCGTGGACTGGAGCCATCTCAAGGGCGCGACCGGTGGCGGAACCGCGGTGCAGAGCGCGGTGGCCAAGCTTTGGCTGGAGAAAACCGGCTGTCCGATTTTGGAGGGCTACGGCCTGAGCGAAACCTCACCGACTGCCAGCGGCAACCCGGCCAATGCCACGGAATACAGCGGCTCCATCGGTGTGCCCATGCCCAATACCTGGATGAAATTGCTGGACGACGATGGCAACGACGTTGGCCCCGGGCAGTCGGGCGAAATCGCGATAAAAGGCCCGCAGGTAATGGCGGGTTACTGGCAGCGACCCGACGAGACCGCCAAGGTCATGACCGCCGACGGTTATCTGAAGACCGGCGATATCGGCGTCATGGATGAGCGTGGTTATTTCAAGATCGTGGACCGCAAAAAAGACATGGTGCTGGTCAGCGGCTTCAACGTGTACCCGACCGAACTGGAAGATGTCGTGGCCCAGCTGGACGGCGTGCTGGAGTGCGCGTGTGTCGGCGTACCGGATGCAAAAACGGGCGAAGCCGTGAAGCTCGTCATCGTGCGCAAGAACCCCGCCCTGACCGAAGCGCAGGTGCGCGCCTATTGCAAGGAAAACCTGACCGGCTACAAACAGCCGAAGGTAATCGAATTCCGCACCGAGTTACCCAAGACACCGGTGGGCAAGATTTTGCGCCGCGAGTTGCGCGACAAATAGACCGCCGTGACGACTACTTGAGCCAACCCCGGCGCCGAAAGTACCACATCGGCAGAATGGCGCTGGCCGACATCAACGCTATCGCGTACGGGTATCCGTAGGCCCATTCCAGTTCTGGAAAGTAACCTTTGAAGTTCATGCCGTACACGCTGGCGATCAAGGTTGGCGGTAACAGCGCCACGCTGGCCACCGAGAAAATCTTGATGATCTTGTTCTGGTTGATATTGATGAAACCCACCGTGGCGTCCATCAGGAAGTTGATCTTGTCGAACAGGAAGGCGGTGTGCGAATCCAGCGAATCGATGTCGCGCAGAATCTGTCGCGCCTCGTCGAACTGCTCGGCGTTCAGCATCTTGCTGCGCATCATGAAACTGACCGCGCGCCGGGTGTCCATGACATTGCGGCGAATACGCCCGTTCATGTCCTCGTGGCGCGCAATCGCACCCAGCACCTCACCGGCCAACACGTCGGTCACGTCGCCCGACAGCACTTTGCCGCTGACTTTTTCCAGCTCGACGTAGATACCTTCCAGCGTGTCGGCGGAGTATTCCGCATCGGCGTCGAACAATTTCAGCAGCACCTCTCTGGAATCTTCGATCAGGCCTGGCGCGCGCCGTGCACGCATGCGCAACAGGCGAAATACCGGTACGTCTTCGTCGTGGATCGAAAACAGAACGCCTTTGCTGCGTAATTCATCGTTGGCCAGATTCAGAATAAAAGCCACGCGCACGGTGCGCGGCTCCTGTTCGTCCGCTATCAGGAAGTCGCTGCGGATGTGCAGATCGCCGTTGTCCTCGGAGTAGAAACGCGCCGACTCCTCGATGTCTTCGTCCATTGCGTCGGCGGGGATCGACAGGCCGAAATATTGTTTGACCCAGCGCTTCTCGTCTGGCGTGGGAGACTCGAGATCGACCCAGATCGGCTGGAACTTCGACAACTCTTCCAGCGACTCGATTTCTTCCTGGACGAGCCGGCCATTGACGAGTGTGAAGACATTCAGCATGCAGCGAAATTATCGCATCGCCGATTTGGGAACCCACGCGCTCGCGCCTTCGGCTGCCGCGCTGCGCCAGACGCAAGCGTTCGCTTGCGTGAAGCGGTTCCGCGCCACGCTCAGGAGCCAAGAATCAGTTCCAGCAACTCATCCTTTTGTGCCAGCGCATCACTCTCGCCCATGGCAATCAGGGCCTGTACAAACCCGGGTTCGAACAGAAGGTAACTTGCCAACGTTCCCCCGCTGCCCTTGAGCACACCGAGAGCGCCCAGAGCGTCGCGGATGGCCACCGGCAATTCACCGGTATGTTGTTGCGCCAATGCGTCGAGCGAACGCGTCGGTGCGATGGCCAACACGTCGATCGGCTTGTAGGGCATGGCCTCGGCGGCCTCGCGCGGCAAACGATTGATGGTGCGCGTGACACGCTGGGTCTGCTCCACGTCGGCCTGCAGCGTGTCGTGAAACACGCTGGCCATGACATGCCCGGCCATGCTGCCCAGAGTTGGGCTGCGCTCGAGCGCCGCTGCCGGATCGCCTCCCAGTCCGGAACGTTCCGGCTGTCCCACGCCCACCACCAGTATTTTCCTGGCACCCAGGTGCATCGCGGGCGACAGCGGCGTGACCTGGCGCATCGAACCATCCCCGAAATGCTCTTTTCGTCCATCAACCCGCAGCGCCGTCGCGGGGAACAGGAACGGTATCGCGCTCGAAGCCATCAAATGCGCAACGGTGACCGGCTGGAACTCGGCGCGGCGTCCAGGCCGCGACCAGCCTTCGAACTCGGAGCGGCTTGCCGTATGGCAAAAGGTCCAGTGCACGCCGCTGCTGTAGCTCGACCCGGTGACCGCCAGCGCGTCGATGGTGTTGGAGCGCAAGGCCTCTTCAATGCCGCCGAGCAAAATGCCTTTGCGCAGGATCTGCGCCAACGGCGCGTTGTCCATGATGGCTCCATTGGCACGCGCGTGTTTGGACATGCTGAGCGCGACGGCAATGCGGCTGAATCGCAGCCAGCGTGCCCAACGCGGAACGTTGAGATGGTAAACATCGGTGGATCGCAAACGGCCCCAGAATTCCGCGAGCTGGTCGAAGGCTTGCAAACCCTGCATGGCGCGCCCGGCCAGGAAAGCCGCGTTGATGGCGCCAGCCGATGTACCGACCAGCACCTGAAATGGAAACGAGCGCGGCGAAGCGGGATGTTCTCTGAGCATCTCGGCCAATGCACGCAACACTCCAACCTGGTAGGCGGTCCGAGCCCCACCGCCCATCAACACCAATGCGACAGTCGGCCGGCCGAACTGGCGCAAACCTGAATGAATGATGGTGTCCAGACTCATACAAACATTTTGTAACGATGCTGGAGTCTATTGCACTCCCGTCCGATACAGGGCCAAAAATCGGGCTGGGTGCTTTCCCTTCGATCCAGACGGACTAACAATTTGGGATTGCTTTTGCGCCCTAACGGGTGCATAGTGATTTCAAGGTTTCTGGGTCGTTTGCATTCCGCGGGC
>JANYBQ010000153.1 GCA_025360705.1 Betaproteobacteria bacterium
GCATGGCGGAATCGGCGGCGGCTACGGCGGCGGAATCACCCGAGGTCTTGAGTATCCAGGTGCCTATGCCGGCCTCGTTGGTACGCATGTGCAGGATGGCATCGTCGAGATCCCGTGCCATGGCCAGCGGCCACCAGTTCGCGCCGGCCGCCAGAATGGCTTCCAGCGTTTCCGCCTGCTTCTCGCCGGGGGCCTTGACAGTGAAGGTGGCCACACGGCGTGCGCGATCAATCTCCACCGCGACGTGGTTGTAGCGCAGCGCGTCGGCTTCGACGGTCCGTGTGATGGGTGTCAAGGCAATGCCCTTGGCATCGATGGGCCTGTCGCTGCCTTCGGCCAGTTTGAGCGCCCGCTCGTGTACTTTCTGCTGGAACACCGCCGGCTTGACGATGTCGTCCACCAGCCGCCAGTCCTTGGCCTTTTGTCCGCGCACGCCTTCGTTGGTGGTGCAGAAGATGTCGGCCAGGTCATGGCGCACATGGCGCTTGTCGGTCACGCGGGTCAGGCCTCCCGTGCCCGGCAAGACACCCAGCAGCGGCACCTCGGGCAGGCTCACCGCCGTGGAGCGGTCGTCGATCAGCATGATCTCGTCGCAGGCCAGCGCCAGTTCGTAACCGCCGCCGGCGCACGCACCGTTGACCGCAGCCAAAAACTTGAGGCCCGAGTGCGCGCTGGAGTCTTCCAGGCCGTTACGCGTCTCGTTGGTGAACTTGCAGAAGTTGACTTTCCATGCATGGCCGGACACGCCCAGCATGAAGATGTTGGCGCCGGAACAGAAGATGCGGTCCTTCGAGCTGGTCACCACCACGGTGCGCACTTCGGGGTGTTCGAAACGTATGCGGTTGACCGCGTCGTTCAACTCGATATCCACGCCGAGGTCGTAACTGTTGAGCTTGAGTTTGTAGCCCGGGCGGATGCCGGCGTTCTCGTCGATGTTGAGCGCCAGCGTGGCGATGGCGCCTTCGCACCGCAGCGTCCAGTGTTTGTAGCGGGACGGATCGGTCTGGTAGTCCACCTGGCTCGCGGACGGTGTTGCGGTTTCGGTCATTGGTGTCCTTTTCAAGCCGTCGCCGGCAAATCATGGCGTTGCAGGTTGCTGTGCCACGCGCACCGCCTTGCGCAATTGCGCGAAGTTGGCCGCGAGCGTTTTGACGCTGGTGTCGACGCTGATCTCCGCCTTGCCGTACAGCGGAGCGCGGCTGGCCAGAATGCGTTCCAGGTCATCCATCGCCTCGTGGTTGCCCGCCATCGGCCGCAGGTCGCCCTGCGTGACCACACGCTGCATATGTTCTGCAGGCGAGGCCTTGAGCCACACGGTCAGGCATTCCGACAGCAGCAGGTTGAACGTGGCCGGGTCGGACACGATGCCGCCGGGCGTGGCGATCACCGCATCCGCATGCCGCGTCAGAATTTCTTCAAGTGCGCGTTTTTCGTAGCGCCGGTAAGCGGCCTGTCCCAGCAGATTCTGGATCTCCGCCAGGCTGCAACCCGCCACGCGCTCAATCTCGCGTGTCAGTTCGACAAAGGGCACGGCGAGTTTTTCCGCCAGCATCCGGCCAAGCGTCGATTTGCCGGCCCCGCGCAGACCCACCAGCGCGATGCGGCGCTTACGCGCGCCTTCGGTGCCACCCTGGCCGTACAACGCCGCCAGCGCCGTCCGGCCGCGTGTGAGCGCGTCTTCGCTACGTCCTTGCAGCAGGGCACCGATCAACATGCGTTCGGGCGACGCCGTAGCAGCGTCAGCCAGCAAGTCCGTCAACGCGCAATCCAGCGCCCGCGCGACCTGGGCCAGCACAACGATAGAGGCGTTTCCCACGCCCAACTCCAGATTCGCCAGATGGCGTTCGGACACCCCAGAACTTTTGGCCAGTATGCGGCGCGTCATGCCCTTGCGCGAACGCAACAAACGCACCCGTTCCCCCAATGCCGACAGAAGAGGATTGGCGCTGACCGAGGAGAGGGCTGGAGCCGGTGCCGAATGCACCGGAAGGTCTGAAAATTTCATGGGTGGTTATTTACAATAGTGCATTATATTGCATTAATTTACAAATACAAAATGCATCATGATGCATGTCCTGCGTCAAAGCTTAAAGCGTCATGCAAATGCCATGCCCTCGCCACATCGGCGTCACGCAGCGCGCCCATCATTCGCCGGCCACCAGAGCCCTGATCCAACCCTTGACATGGAGTACGACATGAAAGAACTTCCCACGCCGACCTTCCCGCTGTCCCAGCATTTCCTGAGCACCAGCGCCAGCTTTTTGGGTATTCCGCGTATCGATTGGTGCGAGCAACCGCGCCTGCGCGTGCCCGCCGGCGAACCCGAGGCACACGGTATTACAGCCACCTGGGCGGTACACCTGGACGAAGTACGCGCGGCACAGCGTTTGCGGTTCTCGGTGTTCGCGCGGGAGATGGGAGCGCGACTGCCGACCACTGCGGCCTACCCCGAACACGACATCGACCTGTTCGATGATTACTGCGAACATCTGCTGGTGCAGGACAAGGCCACGCGCGAAGTCGTGGGCACCTACCGCGTGCTTACCCCGGCGCAGGCGAAACGCATCGGGACCACCTACACCGATACCGAGTTCGACCTGACGCGCCTGCGCGCCATGCGAGAACGCATGGTGGAGCTGGGCCGCGGCTGTGTGCATCGGGACTACCGCCACGGCGGCGTAATCATGGCGCTGGGTGGCGCGTTGTTCGAGTTCATGCATCGAAACCAGTTCGAAACCATGTTCGGCTGCGCCAGCATCCCGATGTCGCACGACGGTGCTGCTCCCGGCAATGCCGCGGCCAGCATCTGGAGCCAGGTGCGTACCACGCATATGGCGCCGATAGAACATCAGGTGTTCCCGCGCAGGCCCTTGCCGCTGGACCGGCTGGACGCAAGCCTGCCCGTCGAACCACCGGCACTCATCAAGGGCTACTTGCGGCTGGGTGCCAGGGTGCTGGGTCCGCCGGCCTGGGACCCGACCTTCAATACAGCGGACCTGCCGATCATGGCGCGTCTGGAAGACCTGCCCGCGCGCTACAGAAGGCACTTCCTGGGCGCGTGATACGCCGGGGTTTGTCACAATCCTGTCATCAAACATTCCAACAATCGAAGACGCATCCACTCCGTATCGCGCGCACCCATGTTTTCTTCCGCTTCCGCGCAAGAGCCGAAGAACACCGACCCGGGGACGCGACTGCTGGATCGCGACCGCAGCACGCTGGCTTTCAACCTGCGCGTGCTGGACTGGGCCTGCCGCAAGGAGGTTCCGGCGCTGGAGCGCCTGCGTTACCTGTGTATCGTGTCTTCCAACCTGGACGAGTTCTTCGAGATTCGGGTAGAGCCGCAACGCGCGCTTGAGGCCGGTGCCCCGCAGGTCAACCATGCGGCCGAATCGTTCAAGGCCCTGTCGTCGTCGGTGCACGCTCTGGTGGCCCGGCAATACAGCTTGTACAACGACGAGTTGATGCCCTTGTTCGAGAAACACGGTATCCGCATAATTTCGCACGGCGACCGCAACCCTGCGCAGCGTCGCTGGGTTCAGCAGTATTTCGAACGCGAGGTGCGCCCGTTATTGCTGCCGGTGGGTCTGGACCCGGCGCATCCGTTCCCGCTGGTGGCCAACAAGTCGCTCAATTTCATTGTCCGGCTGGCCGGTGCCGACGCATTTGGACGCGCCAACGAGATCGCGATCGTCAAGGTGCCGCGGGTATTGCCGCGCCTGATCCGGTTGCCCGACCGGGTGGCCGGTCGCGGCGCGTCCTTCGTGGCGCTGTCGAGCGTGATTCGCGGGCATCTGGCGGCGCTTTTTCCGGGCCGCCAAGTGGGTCAGTTTTCGCAGTTCCGCGTAACCCGGCACTCCGACCTGGCGGTGGACGAAGAGGACGTCAAAAACCTGCGCACCGCTCTGCGTCTGGGCTTGCAGCATCGCCACTATGGCCAAGCCGTGCGGCTGGAGGTGTCGGCGGGATGTTCTGAATATTTGTCGCAGTTTCTTTTGAAGCAGTTCGACTTGCCCGGTCAGGCGCTGTACCGCGTGCAAGGCCCGGTCAACCTGGGGCGCCTGACCCAACTGATCGATCTGGTGGATGCACCCAAGCTGTGTTTTCCGCCGCATATACCGTGTTACCCGACGCAGATCGCGCCCGGTGTTTCGATTTTCGAGCAGCTGAAAAAAGGCGACATCCTGATTCACCAGCCGTTCGAGAGTTTCGACGGCGTACTCGACTTTCTGCGCGAAGCCGTGTACGACCCCCAGGTGCTGGCGATACGCCAAACCATTTACCGGACCGGTTCCGATTCGGCGCTGATGGACCTGATGCGCGAGGCCGTGCGGCGCGGCAAGGAAGTAATGGTGGTGGTCGAACTCAAGGCCCGCTTCGACGAAGAGGCCAACATCAACTGGGCCGAGGCGCTGGAGGCGATAGGTGCCCAGGTGGTGTACGGCGTGCTGGGGCTAAAGACTCATACCAAGATGCTGCTGATCACGCGTCGCGAAGGCCGGCATCTGCGGCGCTACGGCCATTTATCGACCGGCAATTACAACCTGCGCACCGCGCGTCTTTATACCGACCTGAGCCACTTGACCGCCGACCCGGCCTTGACGGCGGACATGGCCGACGTGTTCGTGCACCTCGCGGGCCAGAGCCGGTTGCCGCGTCTGAACAAGGCCTGGATGGCGCCGTTTCACCTGCACCGGCGGCTGATCCAGAAAATCGATGCGGCGGGCGATTCGGCGGCCGGCGGCCAGCCGGGCCGGATCGTAGCCAAGATGAACGCACTGACCGACGAGGCACTGGTCGCGGCGCTGATCCGCGCCGGGCAAAAGGGCGCCAGCATCGACTTGATCGTGCGTGGCGCCTGTGTGCTTCCGGCGCGGGTGCCCGGGTTTACCGACAACATCCGCGTGCGCTCGGTGATCGGCCGGTTCCTCGAACATACCCGCGTGTTTTATTTCCGCTGCGGCGAAGTGGAAGACCTGTATTTGTCCAGCGCGGACTGGATGAACCGCAACATGATGCGGCGCGTCGAACTGGCCTGGCCGGTGTCCGATCCGGCACAGCGCCAGCGCATCGTGGATGAATGCCTGGTAGCGTATTTGCACGATGGCGTGGACGCCTGGGACATGTTGCCCGACGGCACCTATGTTCGGGTGACGCCGATCGATCGCTTTGCGGCGTACGGCGCGCAGGCCGCGCTGGTCGACCGCTACACCGACGCCGACCAGAGCCGTAGAGTCAAGACATGAACCTTATTTTGTGGCGCCATGCAGAGGCGCACGACCTGCGCGAAGGCGGCGATGACCTGGAGCGCCCGTTGACGCCGCGCGGGGAGAAACAGGCCAAACGCATGAGCCAGTGGCTCGACCGCCAGTTGCCCGAGCTGACGCGGATTCTGGTCAGCCCGGCGCTGCGCGCCGAACAGACCGCGCATGCATTGGGCCGCAAATTCAAGATCCGGCCGGAGCTTGCGCCTGGCGGCACGGTGGCGCAATTGCTGGAGGCGGTGCAGTGGCCTGACGACAAGGCCACGGTGCTGGTGGTCGGACATCAGCCGATGCTGGGCCAGACGATTGCGCGGCTGCTGGGACTCAACGCCAGCGAATGCGCCGTCAAACGCGCCGCGGTGTGGTGGCTGCGTTGCCGCGAACGCGGGGCGGTACAGCAGACCGTGGTGGTGACGGTCCAGTCGCCCGAAGTGCTGTAACGCGAATCCGCGAAGTCAGGCGCATTCACCCGCATCCCTGCCCGGCGTAGCGCGTAGTTCAGGCCTTCGTCGGCCGTCCGGTCTTGATCGCGGGTACCGCCTGCAAGGCCCCCAGCAGGGAGGCATCGGACATCGCGGCCAATGCCTTGATGCCGGCGCGCAGCAACTCGCTTTTCTTGGCCGGGCTGTTGAGTTGGCCGGCGCGTTGCTTGAGCTCGCCCAGCACGCTGTATTCCAGCTTGGGAATGGTGAAGCTGTCACGCACCAGCTTGGGCTTTTTCGCCTTGACGGGTTTTTCCACGATGACATGGACGGCGGGGCTGGCGGCCGGTTTGGTGATGGCCGGGGTGGGCGGCAACCCACGCTTCACGACGGCCTTGGACACATTGCGCGTCGGCTTGGAAGAACGCACGGCAGGGGACATCGCCGGCTTGGCGGGTTTCTTGACGGCAGGAACTTTTTTGGAGGCGGGCATGAAGATGGGCTTTCAAATAAACGGTATATATAGTTTATACCGTTTATGGGTGGACCGGCGTTTTCCAATCCAGGCATTCACTGCGTTGTCACATCCATGTCATATGGGGTTCATACGATGGGTGTTGAGTTAGACTATTTTTCCGGTGTGCAGCGAAAGTCTGCCGCATCGAAGGGACCTTAATTGAAAGTTTGGAACCAACCCAACCATTTGACAGGTCTTTCGCGCGAGGTACTGGAAGGCGCGGGGCCTTTGGCCGGCCTGCTGAGGGGCGATGGTCTTCACCCGGTTTATCAACCGATCGCATGCCTAAAAGACGGCGCTATCTTCGCGCACGAGACGTTGATCCGCGGACCCCAGGGCACGTCTCTTCAGTCGCCTGCCGAGTTGTTCAAGGCAGCAACGCTGGAAAATCTGAACTTTGACCTTGAGAACGTCAGTGCCATTTCGGCCGTCGATCGCTGGGGCGAAATGCGCAATCCCGGACGCTTGTTCGTGAACATCAGCGCTGAGGTGCTGGTCGAGGTCCTGACGCTACATGGAAGCGAAGCGCTGGTGGAACTGATCAAAAACCTGGGAGTCTTTCCAAGGATGCTGGTGCTGGAGATCACCGAGCATGAACGCGTGGCGGACATGGACAACCTGGCAAGCACGGTGGAAGACGTGCGACGCGCGGGTGTCTCTCTCGCATTGGACGATTTTGGCGACGGCCGGTCCAGTCTGCGGTTGTGGTCGCAACTCAAGCCGGAGTTCGTGAAGATCGACAAGTATTTCACCAAGGACATCAGCCAGCACGCCGGCAAACTGAAGACGATTCAGGCGCTGCAGCAGATCGCAGCCATTTTCGACACCGACTTGATCGCCGAAGGCATAGAGACGCCCGACGATCTGCGTGTGCTGCGCGATTTGGGTATTCCCTACGGCCAAGGTTATCTGATGGGCCGCCCGGCGACCGACCCGCTGCGTCAGATCGAGCCGGAGGCGTCCAGCATTTTGCGCGATCGTCGGGTCGCCGTGTTTCCCGAGCTCAACAAGATTTCCCAGCTGGGCCATCTGCGCCATATGTCCGTGATCGAGGCGCCCGTCGCCGGTGTGGAAACCAGCAACGATGACCTGGCGCAGATGTTGCTGTCCGCGCCGCAGTTGCACGCCGTGGCCGTTGTCGACGCCGGACGACCGGTAGGCCTTATCAACCGGGCCCAATTCCTGAATGAGTACAGCAAGCTGTACTTTCGCGAGGTTTGGGGACGGAAGTCTTGCATGATGCATGCCAACCGCGAGCCAAGGCTGGTAGAACGAAACCACAAAATAGAAGAGTTGCTGGGTATTCTGACCTCGGACGACCAGCGCTATTTGTCGGAGGGTTTCATCGTTACGGAAAACGGCCGTTACGCCGGACTGGGAACCGGCGACCAGCTGGTGCGCTCGGTCACGGAAACGCGCATTGAAGCGGCGCGTCACGCCAACCCGCTGACCTTTCTTCCCGGTAACGTCCCGATCAGCCAGCATATCCAGCGGCTGCTCAATAGCGGCGCGGCGTTTGTAGCGTGTTATGCGGACCTGAACAATTTCAAACCCTTCAACGACCAATATGGTTATTGGCGCGGCGACGAAATGATTCGTCTGCTGGCCCGGGTCATCCTGTCCCACTGCGACACGCAGAGGGACTTCGTCGGCCACGTGGGTGGCGACGACTTTCTTATCCTGTTTCAGAGCATCGATTGGCATATGCGATGCGTGCGTATCGTTGACTCCCTCGCGGCTGGTGCGCTCGAATTGTTCGACCCGCAGGCGCGTGAAGCCGGAGGCATCCATACCGATGACCGGCACGGGGTGTTGCGGTTTTTCCCGTGTACGACCTTGTCCATCGGCGCGGTGGTTGCCGATCCCGGTCATTTCCTGAAAGCCGAAGATGTCGCCACGGGAGCCGCGGAAGCCAAGCACCATGCGAAGAAGGCAGGCAACGGTCTTTTCGTGCTTGGAGCATCAAACTCGACCTGGGCTTCAGCGCTCTGAGCTAACCCATCAGGTCGGTGAAAACATGAATGACCAGGGCGTTTTTTGCCACGCCAGTGTTTCTTCACGCAGCAAATGCGCCGACTGAGGGTAAGCATTGACCCAAGCGGCACGGCAGGTCAGCACATAACGACGCTCTTGGCCTGGTTCTTTGGCCAAGCCCAAATCGGCGATATCGGGTTCGCGCCGTGCATGGCACAGGATGATGGACAGGCGCAACACAAGCAGCTGAAGCACGAAGACATCATCTTCGAAATGCGGTTCCAGTTTGCGCAGCTTGCCGCGTTGTCCCAGCACCAGCAGGCTGAGCCGGTGCAACTCGGCCTGCGCGAACCCCATGGCGTCGGTGTTGTCGAGAATATAAGCGCCGTGTTTATGCGAGTCGCTATGCGAGATCTGGGTGCCGATTTCGTGCAGCGACGCGGCCCATGCCAGTGTGCGTGAGTTGCGCTCCAGTTCGGACGGGGCGGTATTGCCCAACATGATTTGTCCAAACAGCGCCACCGCCACTTTTCCCACCCGAGTGCCATGCGCCGCGTCGCTGTCGAACTTGGTAGCCAGCCTTTGCACCGACAACGCGCGAATATCGTGCTCGGAATCGGCGCTTCCCACCAGGTCGCACAGCAAGCCATGGCGCAGGCCTCCGGCGGCCGCCTGCATGGTGTCTATCTGCAGCAAGTCGAACAGGGCGCGCAGGATGCTGACCCCGCCGCCGATGATGGCGCGCCGGTCTTCTTTCATACCGGCGAGGCGCAACTTGTCCGCGTTTTGAGCCTCCTGCAATTTACCCACCAGCCAGTCCAGCCCGGCTTTGCTGACCGAGCCGGCAGGCCATCCGGCCGCAGCCAGAACGTCGCCGACCGCGCCGATCGTGCCCGCGGAACCGTAGGCCACGTCCCAGCTTTCGCGCCGGTAGGCGTTGAGTGCTTCGTCGAGTACCGCTTTGGCGGCTATTTCGGCCATCTGGAACGCGCTTTTCGTGAACTGCCCGTCGGCGAAGTAACGCGTCGACCAGGCAATGCTGCCCACGCGGTAGGACTCCATGGTGCCGGGCTCAAACCCTTGTCCCAGAATCAGTTCGGTGGACCTTCCTCCGATGTCGGCCACCAGCCGTCGTTCAGCGGACTGGGGCAGCATCTTGGCCACGCCGCGGTAGATCAGTCGCGCTTCTTCGCGTCCTGAAATTACGTCGATAGGAAAGCCCAGGATGTCGTTGGCGCGGGCCAGAAATAGATCGCGGTTACGCGCCTCGCGCAGGGTTTGCGTGGCCACGGCACGCACCTGGTTTTTCTTGAACCCGGCCAGCCGTTCACCGAAACGCGCCAGGCAATCCCAGCCGCGTTGCATTGCGTTGGCGCTCAGGTTGCGTTCCGCGTCCAGCCCGTTGCCTTGGCGGATAGTTTCTTTCAGGTACTCGGTGCGTTCAAATTGCCCGTGGTCCAGGCGCACGATTTCCAGCCGGAAACTGTTGGAGCCGAGGTCCACGGCGGCAAGGCCGGTTCCGTTTTGCATGCGTGTCGCGAGGTTGTTTGGGCCAGCATAACATTCACGTGGGACACGCATCGAAGGGGCCCTGACTCGGGTGTAAAAAACATCCGGCAGCACGCTTTGGCGCGGCACGGGCTTGCGCGAATAGTCACGTGCGCTCATCGGGGGTGCCTTGGCAATTCGCGTCCGTGGGGCAAACGGCGGCTTACGTTTTCCACCGCCGGGCCAGGAACCCGATCAGGCCCGGACCGTGCCCCTTGGGACCCCGGCCCGAAGGGCCGTGACGATAAAGCGCGTCTGCGTCGTTGCAAACCTTGCCCAGGGGCCTACCCTGGGGCCCGGCTTGCGCCTGGCATCCATCGCTTTCTCGTCACAACGCAGGGCCGCCTTATTCACGGATAGGTTCTAAGTGTCGCGGTCATGCTGTTCCATAAAAATTCACATCGGTTATCCGACGCTTTGCGCCTGTGCCCATACACGCCGCCGCGGAGTGGCGTTG
>JANYBQ010000173.1 GCA_025360705.1 Betaproteobacteria bacterium
TAAGGGGTCAAGTCCAGTGGCATGAAGATGCGCATCGTCGTTAGCGAAAACACAATCATGATGTCGGCCGCGGTGAACTCCTGGCCGGCCAGATAGTCAGCGTCGCGCAGCCGTGTTTCGACCAGTTCGAGCACCCGGTCCAGCCGGCCTTTAGTCCCGATCAGGGTTGGGTTGTCCTCGGGCAGGTCAAGCCGGCGCAGGATCATATTGCGCCCCATATTCGGCTGGAAATTCGCGTTCGCGAAGTGAAACCAGTAGAGATACTGGGCAAAGTCCGGATGCGCCGGTCCCAGCGCCAGGCGGCCGCCCCCATGTTTCGCGATGATGTATTCAACGATGGCGCCGGACTCGGCCAGAACCAGATCGCCATCCGTGATAACGGGCGCGGCCCCCAGCGGATGCAGATCTTTTAGTTCGGGCGGCGCCAGTATCGTCAAGGCGTCGCGCTGGTAGTGTTTCAGCTCGTAGGGAAGTCCCAGTTCTTCGCACAGCCAGATGATCCGCTCCGACTGAGACTTGCCGAGATGGTGGATGGTCAACATGTTTTCAATCTCCCGTGAAACACTCAGAACTTGTTCTAAATCTTGAACGCTTCCAAAGCCTCCGGCGCAAACAGATCCCGCGGCTCCAGCAGTCGTTTCGATAACCCCTGCTCAAAGTGGTACCGCAGAAAGGTGCGTAACGTGGCTTCGTTCTTCTCGAACCCGTACGGCCAGAAGTCCTCGCCCATTTCGCGTTTGACCTGCTCGACGTGCGATGTCAGCCACGGCAGCATGGTCTTGAGCGCCGCAGTCTCGTACAGGTCCGCGTAGCTGCGCCGCTGCGACTCCCACAGCGCCTTCATCATCGACTGCGCGATCCAGCGGTTGGCCTCGTACACGTCGCGGCGCATCGCCACCGTGTGCATGATGGGAAAGATTCCGGTGTCCTTGAAGTAGTCGCGCTCGACTTGTTCGTAGTTCTCGAACAACCGCTTCACCTTGCCGCCGCCGTTCAGAAAACTCGACGGCATGCGCGCCGTGTACAAGGCGTCGATGTCGCCGTCCAGCAGCATCCGGGCCAACGTCTGCTCGGGGCCGATGGCCTGCACCTTGATATTGGGCGGCAGATCAAGCTTGATTTTTTCGGATCTTCCGGGTTCTTCTTCACCGCCCGTGAAGTAGGTCACGCTGTCCACCGGCACACCGTAATGGTCCGCCAGGATGCCGCGAATCCAGACCGGCGCGGTCATCTGGTATTCGGGGTTGCCGACACGTTTGCCGATCAGATCCCGGGCTTCGCGAATACCGGCGTTGGCATTGACATAAATACACGAGTGGCGAAAAAAGCGCGACGGAAAAGCCGGTATGGCGACGAATGGCCGATCCGGCTTGAACACCGACACCGCGTACGACGACAGCGACAACTCGGCCAGCTCGAACTCCTTGTGCCGCAACATGCGGAAGAAGGTTTCCTCCACCGGCATGTTGAGGTAGTTAAGGTCTATGCCGTCGGGCTGGACGCTGCCGTCCATGAGCGCGCGCGTGCGGTCGTAGTTCCAGCAGCCGAAGGTCAGTTTGAGTCGGGACATGGCACCTCTATCGGTTTCATTCGGGCTTGATGCCGGCGGCGGCGACCGCTTTTGCCAGGCGCTCGTTCTCGCTCAGGATCGCCTTGTTGTAGTCCGCGGGGCTGCTGCTGAGCGCGTCTATGCCCGCGGTACTGAAAGTCTTGACCAATTCCGGCATTTTGGAGACGCTGGTCATTTCCGCGTTGATGCGGTCGATCGCGTTCTGCGGTGTTCCGGTAGCGGCCAGAACGCCTACGATAGGCGCAAAGTCGAACCCCGGAATTAGCTCCGCGATCAGCGGAATATTGGGTGCCTGGCTGGAGCGTTGCGCGGCATTCGACGCAATCAACTTGACCTGCCCGTTCTTGACGAATCCGGCCAGCGAAGGCAGTGCCGAAAACAGCACATCGACCTGACCTCCGATCAAGGCGGGCACCGCCTGCCCGGTGCCCTTGAACGGCACATGCGTCAGATCCAGACCCAGCGAGGCCTTCATCGCCTCCATGGTCAGGTGGTGCGTGCTGCCGATTCCCGACGAACCGTAGTTCATGGCGCCGGGTTTCGATTTGGCCAACGCTATGAACTCCTGCAGCGTATTCGCCGGCACGCTGGGATTGAGCGCCAGGTACAGCGGCGCGCGCGCGGCCAGGTACACCGGCATGAAATCCCGCTTGTAGTCGTAACCCAGGTTCTTGTAGACCGCCGGGTTGATGGAGAACATGGAGCCATCGGTGACAAGGAAGGTATAGCCATCTTTGGGTGCCACCGCCAACGCCTGCGCGGCCACCACGCCGTTGGCTCCGGGCCGGTTGTCTATCACCACCGACTGCCCCAACTTCTCCGTCAGATGCTGCGCGTAAACGCGTGCCACCGTGTCAGGAAAACCACCGGGCGAATACGGAACGATGAATTTGATCGGCTTGTTGGGATACGCGGCCTGGGCCAGTGCCGGCGACGGCAATTTCAGAACGCTTGTCGCCAGCAGAGCGGCGGCAAGCAAAACGGTACGGCGTCGGTTCATGATGAGTCTCCTTTTCGGTCCAAAATCATACGGCTTTCAAAGGCGCCTGGTTCGCGGGTCCACACAAGGGGCAGTGTTCAGCGCGCGGCGAAGCGGCGCGCCAGAGCACACGGACTCGCCGCGTGCCACGTCGAATCCCTTGTCGCGATGCATCGGCCTGCCGCTCAAGGAAGTCGCGCCATGGTTGAAGTGGATAGAGGTCGCGTCAGAAGTGTCTGGGGCACGCTGCAGGAAGCTCGATGCGACAGCTGCGAGAGTGGCCGCTCGTTCAAGCAGGCGAGGTCGAATAGGACGGCTCCAGCGCCGGGGCGTTGGTGTCGTCCCACACGTACTTCGACGGGAAGACGCGCCAGTCGATGGTCTTGGGAACAATCGCCTGGAACGAACAGATCGCGGACGGGATGCTGGCGGAGCCGGTACCGATCGCCGGCGCACCGCCCTGAAATGCACGCACCGCCTCCAGCATTTGCTTGCGGAACTCGACCACCGCCACGTCGCTGGCTCCCAGGCGCTCGTGCGTGCGATCGGCGATTGGCCCCATGGTCACCCACATGGCGATGTCCTGGTTCGGGAAACCCGTGATGCCGGTGAAGTTGCCGGCTTTCATGGCGGCACGGTCCTGCCAGAAATTATTTCGGCGGTTGCGCAGCGGCACATAGGTTTCGTCCAGGTCGACACCCACCGTCTGACCCAGAAACTTTCTCCAGCTGGCGGTGTCCGGTGTTTGCGACGGATGCCCCCAGGCCATGAAATAAAACGCCGTGTTGGTGTCGTCCATCGGCACGTTGATATTGGCCACGTTGTACAGATTGTTGGGGGGAATCAACGCCGTGGCCGGAGCCACGAAAACGGTAGCGCGCACGTAGTCGTTGGCGGCCGCGTTGCTGATGGGCCGGCGTATCGCCGCGTACCGGAAACCATATGCCCCACGCTCCACCTGCAAGCGTGGCGCCTTGTCGGTCGATGGGCGCAGCCACATGCCGTCGGTCGCCTTGGCGCTGTCCACACGGGCCGGCACCATGTCCGACGAATGCAGGCTGGAACTGTGGGCCGAGTCGATGGCGCCTTCGAGGATCTGGGCCCAGTTGCACGGGATGATGGTCTTGGCAATCGTGACGCGGGTGTCGGCGGTGGGAGCCCAGGCCGGGGGCTGGAACTCGGGCTGGGTGTCGCTGGGTCCCATGTAAGCCCACACGAAGCCGCCCCACTCCTTGGTGGGATAAGCAAGGTGCTTGACCTTGCTGGCCATGCCGCTGGCGGCCGGCTCGGACACCATTTCCAGCACATTGCCCGACACGTCCATCTTCCAGCCGTGGTAGAGGCAACGCAGGCCACAGTCCTCGTTGCGGCCGAACACCAGGGAGACGCGCCGGTGCGGGCAATATTCATCCATTACGCCAACCCTGCCTTCGGTATCGCGAAACACCACCAGGTCCTCGCCGAAAAGTCGGGCCCGGATGGGAGTTCCGTCAGGTTCGCTGACCTCTTCGATCAGGCACACCGGTGTCCAGTGGCGACGCATCAGCTGGCCCATAGGGGCCGGCCCCACAACGCGGCACAGAAGATCGTTCTCTTCGTTGGTCAACATGTTCACTCCAGTATTGATGGGTCACGCCGGTACCACAATCATTCGAACGCGGCTTGCAATATTATTCTTAGAGGGCTAAGATTATTGTCGACCGCCCGGTTTGTCAAGTACTTTTTGCCCACTGCGAGGCAGGAGATTTTTTTAGTGAACGTGAACCAAGCCGTCCCGACCACCAACCCCGAACCGCCGTTTTTCGATGTGACGGTGGCGCGCAAGGCCACGCTTGCCAGGGATACTTTCTGGTTCGAGCTGCGCGACCCCGGCGGCTTGCCTTTGCCTCCTTTTACGGCCGGCGCCCATCTGACCGTGCAGGTGCCGGGTGGCACGCGCCGCAACTACTCATTGTGCGGCGACCCGGCCGACGCCCAGGTTTATCAAATTGCCGTAAAGCGTGATGCCCAGGGGCGCGGCGGTTCGATCGGAATGGCCGATGGCGTGCATGAAGGCGACCGTCTGTCTGTCAGCGCGCCGCGCAACAATTTCGAGCTGCATGCGCGCGCCAAAAACTTCCTGTTCATTGCCGGTGGCATCGGCATCACGCCCATTCTGTCGATGATGCGGCACCTCAAGACCCGGCAAGGCAGCCAGTTCAAGCTGATCTACTGCACGCGCGACGCGGATGCCACGGCCTTCCTGCCCGAGTTGACCGGCCCGGAATTCGCGGACCAGGTGCAGTTGCACCACGACCACGGCGACATCGGGAACGCGCTCGATCTCTGGCCCGTATTCGAAACACCCGGCAACGCGCAGGTGTATTGCTGCGGTCCGCGCGGCCTGATGGATGCGGTGGCCGACATGTCGGGCCACTGGCCGTCCGGGGCAATCCACTTTGAAAGTTTCGGAGTCGACGCCAGCTCTTACGCGGCCAACACCGCGTTCACGGTGCATCTGCAAAAGGCCGACGTCGATGTGCCGGTGGCAGCCGACCGAAGTATCCTGGAGGCGCTGCGCGGGCGCGGTTACCAGGTGCCAAGCTCATGTGAAAGCGGCACCTGCGGATCGTGCCGCACCACCTTGCTCGCCGGAGCGGCCGACCACCGCGACATGGTGCTCAGCGACGACGAAAAAGCGACGCAAATCATGGTCTGCGTTTCGCGCGCCAAGTCGGCCGAGCTGGTGCTGGATTTATGAGCGACCCGGTGCTTAGCATCGGTGTTGCCGGCCTGGGCCGGGCCTTCACGCTGATGTTGCCGACCTTTGCTGCCGACCCACGCGTGGAACTCGTCGCGGCCGCCGACCCGCTGGCGCAGGCACGCGCACAGTTCGGCCGCGACTTCGGCGCGCCGGCCTATGACAGCGTACAAGCACTGTGCGCCGACCCGCGGGTGCAGGTGGTGTACGTTGCAACTCCGCACCAGTTCCATGCCGAACATGTGCTGCTTGCGGCCGCGCATGGCAAACACGTGCTGGTGGAAAAACCGATGGCCATCAGCCTGGCGCAATGCAGCGCCATGATGGACGCTACAACCGCCGCCGGTGTCTACATGGTGGTGGGGCATAGCCACAGTTTCAATGCCCCGATCCAGCGTACGCGGTGGCTAATCGACAGCGGTCGCTACGGCCGGGTGAAGATGATCACGGCGATGAATTTCACCGACTTCCTGTACCGCCCGAGGCGCCCCGAAGAACTCGATACCGCAGCCGGCGGCGGCGTGATCCACAGCCAGGCCACGCACCAGATCGACATACTGCGCCTGCTGGCTGGCGGCTTGGTACGCAGCGTAGTGGCGCATACCGGCGCATGGGATCCGGGCCGCCCGACCGAGGGGGCCTACCAGGCACTGCTGGAATTCGAGGACGGCGTGTTCGCGAGCGCGACCTACAGCGGTTATGGCCATTTCGACAGCGACGTGCTGCTGGGCAATATCGGCGAAATGGGCCAGCCCAAGAATCCGCAAGAGTATGGCGGTGCCCGCAAACGCCTTGCGACTACGGCCGACGCCGCCGAGGAAACCCGGCTCAAGGCCGCGCGCAACTACGGCGGCGACCGGTACACCGGCGCGTCGTCGAAAGCGGCGGGCCCGGCCCATCAACACTTCGGCCACATCGTCGTCAGCTGCGAAAAGGCCGACCTGCGACCGATGGCCACCGGAATCGACATCTACACGGACGAGCGCCATACGTTCGAATCCTTGGCCGCGCCGACTATCCCGCGCAGCGAAGTCATCGACGAGTTGTATGGCGCGGTAATCGAAGGCCAGGCACCGCTGCATAGCGGCGCCTGGGCGCGCGCCACCACCGAGGTCTGCCTGGCCATCCTGGAGTCGTCGCGCAGCCGCGGCGCGCGGCTTATGCGGCTTCAGGTGGCAGTGCCCGGCAGGTAGAAAAGGCCGAAGTGCAGACCGAAGCCCACAACCTTCTTCACCATTGGCGCGAAGCGGTACCCAATGACCGCATGGCGCATCTGATACGGGACACCGAACGCGCGTTTCGCCGCGCATTGCAAAACCGTCTTGCCGCTTATGGCGTGCCATTCGGTCACTGGAGTTTTTTGCGCATCTTGTGGGAAGCGGACGGCCTGACGCAAAAGGAACTCAGCGCGCGCGCCGGTGTGATGGAGCCGACTACGTTTGCCGCCATGAAAGCCATGGAGTCGCTGGGCTACATCAAGCGCAAACACCTGCCTACCAACAAGAAGAATGTGTACGTACACCTGACCGCGGCCGGCCGCGCACTCAAACAGCGGTTGGTGCCTTTGGCCGAGGACGCCAACCGCATCAGCATCCAGAACCTGGACCCGGCCGACCTGGCGACCGCGCGCAAGGTTTTGCTGGCGATGCTTTTTAATCTGACGCGCGAAGCAGTCGCCGAGGATGAAGTGGCTACTATCGACCGGGCACGCGGCCGGATAGCTGGGCGCCGGCAAAACGGCGCAAACACCTCCGCTTCCGCGCGCTAGTACTCAGAATGAAAGTGATGCATTCGCGCTCAGGCCTGGTGTCGAGCGTGATAAATATTGATACATAGTAAACTGACGCTTCCGCTAACTTCGAGGAGTGCTTCCCATGCGGCAAACAGAACTGCGACTGTCCGCGGCTGATCGAAAGACGGCCGATGCTGTTCGAGCCAAGGGCACCTGTTCGGCGCGCGAGGTCAATCGAGCGCACATCTTGCTGGCCTTGGACCAGCACATTGCCGAATCGCAAATCATGTCGGTGCTGGGTGTTGGGCGAATGACGGTGTGGCGCACTCGCGCCGCGTACCGTGATGGTGGCCTGAGCCTGGCACTTCGCGACGTGCAACACACTGGACGCCCTCCCAAGTACGACACCGACACCGAGGCGCGGGTAGCAGCACTGGCCTGCTCGCAAGCGCCCGCTGGCAGTTCACGCTGGACTGTGCAGCGTTTGCACGAGGCTGTTCGTGTAGAGCCGGGATTGAGGGCGATCAGCCGCGCGACGGTTCGCCGGATGCTAAAAAAAACTGCCTCAAACCTTGGCGCAAAGTGATGGGGTGTATCGCAGCGTTGACCAGACAGTAGCGCCAGCGCATGTACCACTTGCTCGCGCTGTACGCGCGCCCGTTGCGGCACGACGAGCCGGTCGTGTGCATTGACGAAAAGAGCTTGCAGCTATTGGCCCACAGCCGTGCGCCGATGGCGATGAAGCCAGGCAGTGTGCGCATGGAAGACTACGAGTACGTGCGACGCGGCAAGTCCAATTTCGTCGCCTTCGTCCAGCACCTGCTCAACACGACCTAAAAAGCGGCCCGATGCCTGCACTTGGTCCTGGACAATCTGAACACCCACTTCGAGAAAAGCTTCGTCGATACGCTCGGTGAGCAACAGGCCACCAAGCTGCTGCGTCGGGTTCGCTTGCACTACACGCCAAAGCATGCCAGTTGGTTGAACATGGCTGAAATCGAGATCGGCGTCCTCACGCGCCAATGCTTGAACACCCGATGCGAGACAAGCGACGCGTTGCGACGCAATGTCAAGGCTTGGGAACAGCACCGCAACAAGCAGCGCAAACCGCTGATCTGGACGTTCACGAGGCAAAGAGCCGACGCCAAGCTCAAACGACACTATGTATCGTAATTTATGATTCATCAAAACCTCAGGCTTCGTAGTCGACCGTGCGGCGCTCACACTGCGCCTCGACCACAAACGGAATGATGGCCTTATGTTCAGGATGCACCAGGTAGGCGTTGAGCGCTTCCTGGCTGGAAAACTCCGAATACAGCACGATGTCGCCGCTGTTCTCGGTGGCCGTGGTCTCAATGCCCAGTTCGATGGTCAGCAAACCCGGGATTCTTCCTCGGAGGCCCTCGATTTTCTCTTTGATGAGGCGCGCATTTGCCAGCTTGCCGTTGCCGTGCGCTGACTCCTTGAGGCGCCAGAAGACGATATGTTTGATCATTTTGAAAACTCCTCGGGTGGGTCTGACGCGACCAGAACACGTCCGTTGCCGCGCGGCCTCTTCAAACGTGTGCTGTTGTCCAGCCCCGCCAGGGCCTGCAACTGTTCCAGTCCGTGGAACGGGTAGATATCCTGATTTTCCAGTTCGGCCAGGCGTTCGTCGATCTTGCGTAGGAAACCGAATGCAATCTGCTTCTCCCGCTCGGGGATGTCGCGCAGAGTCGCCTCATGCACGCGCAGGCTGAGTTCGTTGCAATCGCGCGCGAGCTCCATGCCGGCCGCTGTGAGGGTGACCATCACGGAGCGGTTGTCCTGACGCGAACGTCTGCGGCGGATCAGGCGCTTCTTGTGCAGGGCCTGCAACTGGCTGGAAATCGTCGACTGCGGCAGCACCATCAGGTCCACCAGTTCACCCGTGCGCAGTTCTTCCTTCTCGAGCAGCAGCACCAGAATTCGCGCCGAAAAATGGTTCAGGTCGTGCGCCCGAAAATGCCGGTTGCCCACCATGGCGATGCGCGCACTGATGGTGTGAACGAGGAACGTCACACGTTGCGCCATCTCCGGTGCTGCCGCTTGCGCGCCGGGGGCAACCGGCGGCACCGCCAGCACCTCTGACAGTGACACCGCCGCGGACTTGAGGGTCTTTTTGGGAGCAACCACCTTGGAGACCATCATGGTTCCTGCTGATGGGATGGCCCGCAGCCGCATCGCCTCATGGCACGCCGACCGCGCGTTGCATGAAACTGGCCACGGTCTTGTGAAAGTGTTGCACCGCGGGTTCATTGCGCCCGAAGGTAAAGCTCTTGTTGCCGCCCGACTTCAGGCCCGCCTGAACACCGGCACCGATAACGTAGTCCTCGTCGCGAACCGCGTTCAATACCACCGCGCTGAAACTTTCGGTGGCCAGCTTCTCTTCGGGGGTCACAGGCTCCCTGGCCGCGAGCACGGATTGCCGCGTAATGCTTGTGTCCGGCGTGGGCCCGGGAAAGACCTGGCTCACCAGGCAGTGGTCGCCAAGTACACCCGAGATGGCCAGGCCCGGGAAACCCAGGTGTATCCGGCGGATGTGTTTTTCCGGTTCCCATTGCTCCTCGGGCAGGTCCATCAGTTCACGCAAGGTACGCCGGCCGAAGACGATGCGCTGGTGCGGCCCGTAGGTGTCATGCAGCGACAGGTTGCCGATGGTGAAGCGCCCCACCGTGTTGACATGTACGGTGTTGTGGTGATAGGCCTCCAGATAGCCGTCCCACGCTATCTTCCATCCGGGTCCGGGGATCTCGCGCTGGTCGTACAGAAACCACCGCTCGAGATTGAGCGTGTCGAGTTGCGTCACGAAATCACCAAGCCATGTCCTCACGTCGAAAGACTCGCCGGGTGTCAGCATGACCCAGATCAGGCCGCAGTGCTCCGCACAGGACAGTTCCGTGAGCGAATGGGTTTGTGCGCTGACGTCACCAAAAGTAGCCGAGCCGTAGATGCCGGTCAGCTTGCCCTGGATGTCGTATTGCCATGCATGGTAAGGACACACGAAACGTTGCGCCGTGCCGCTGCCGGCCCTGCACAGTTGCGCACCGCGATGGCGGCAGGCGTTGATGAAGGCACGCGCCACTCCGTCCTCGCCGCGCGTCAGGATAACCGGCACATCCATCACTGTCATGGCACGATAACTCTTGGCTGCGGGCAGTTCCACGCTCAGCGCCAGCGCCAGAGGCAGATGCCGGAATATGCGGTCGACCTCGCGCGCGTGGCGCTCGGGGTCGCTGTAGGCCCCGATTGGCTGCTGCATGGTGCCGGGGGCCTGGTCCGTGGTCTTGTTGCGCAGATGGGCCAGCGCACGTCGGGCCAGCGCCATCGAGTCACTTGCAGCGGTCATGATCAGATCCTTGCTACTTGGGGTTTGCGAATCGGCCCGTGCCGCTCAGACGCTGCGGCCATGTTCGCGGTCAAACGACTGCCAGGCCGGCAGAGATTCCGGGTAATCACCGGCCAGGCGATTGCCGCCCATGGTGATGCGCATCGGACCGCTCAGGGCCTGCGCGTAGTCTTTCGCGGGTACGTAATACAGGAAGTTGATGACCCGCTTCTGAAACACCCAACGGCCGTCCACGCGGCGATAGTCGTCGTCATAACGCATGCCGGACAGGCTGACCTCGTTGCTGGGACAGGTCTCGGCGTGGCTCAGTACCCGACCCGTGGCGCGGTCCGGATGCGCACTGTCGAAGCGCACGAAATGGTCGTGCGTCCAGTGGTAACCCGGGCCGCGAACCTTGAACACCCGTATGAACATGGCCAGGATCTCGTCCCGTCCGTTAGCCACCATCAACTTGCTGGGCGAATCGAACGTCGCATCCGGCGCGAAAAGCGTCTTCAGGCGCGGCATGTCGTGTTCGTCGCAGGCAACCGCGTAGGCACTGGTGAGTTCGGCAATTTCCACGCGGGCTTCGAGGTTCTCAACCCGGCGCACCAGGTCTTCCAGGTCGGACATACTGTTTTTCTCCTGTGGATTCAAAGCTCTTCTATCTTGGTGCGTTCGAGCGATGCAGCCGACTGCGCAGGGGCCGCATGGCCAATGGCGAAATCGCGCGTAAGTTGCTGTCCCATGGAAGGCATGCGCCAGCCGCCCAGCGGTTTGCGTTCGTGCGGCGGCGAAAGGTCCACCGCCTGGCCGTCGACGTACACCTGCCTGATACGGCCCGGCTCGCCCAGGATGCGTACATCCCGGGATGGGTCGCCGTCCACGACGACGATGTCCGCCTTCATGCCGGCCGCCACGACGCCGGTGCGCCCGGCCATCTTCAGTGCAAATGCTCCGGCGCCGGTGGCGCAGTGAATGGCTTCCAGGCTGCTCATGCCGTAGTAACGCATGAACACCTCCATTTCCCGGAAGTGCCAATGGCCATACGGAACCATCGAGAAGCCCGACTCGCTGCCCGCAAGCAGGGGCACACCGGCCGCATGCAGGCGACGCATCGATTCGACCGAATCCGTAATCTCGCGCTCGAACAGCTTGACGAAGGCCGGGTCGGTGCCCAGCCGGTGCCCGTAGTCAACCATGTTGACCTGGAAGGTGAACGTCGGGCACACCGGGATCTTGCGCGTTATCACCAGCTCGGTGGTTCGTTCGTCCATGCCCGTGCCGTGGAAGATCAGGTCGACCCCGGCCCTGGCGGCGCGATAACTCGACACCGTGCCACGGCAATGCCCCATCACCGGCACGCCCAGGTCGTGCGCCAGATCGCAGATCAGGTCGAGCTCTTCCTGGGTCCAGCTGCATTGCTCGCCCAGGTGCGCGTAACGCGGAACAATTCCAGAAACATGCACCTTGATCCAGTCCGCGCCGACCTTGGCCTGGCGCCGTACCTCGGCCACGATCTCGTCCTTGCCCTGCACCACCTTGTAGTAGCCGGTCACCCCGGTGTCGTTGATGAGACGTCCCGCCGTGCCACCGGCTCCCGTGATCAGCGCGTAACAGCCGCAGGAAATACGCGGACCTTCGGTGATGCCCGCCTCGATGGCGTCGCGCACGTCGACCATGTTCTCGAACACCGAGTCGGGGTCGAGGATGCCGGTCACACCGGCGCGCAGCAGCTTCTTCGCGTTGTAGGCGGCCACCAGCGCGGACAGCGCATTGCGACGCAGATAGAAGATTTCCGGATTCGACGCAGCGTCGTCGAAGGACAGGTGGCAATGCGCGTCGATGAGTCCGGGCATAACCGTCATGCCCGAGACGTCGATACGCCGCGCGTGCTGGAGATGCAGCACCCGCATCAGCGCCTCGTTGCCCACGGCGGCGATGCAATCGTCCTCGACCAGCACCGGCGCTGCGAACGGCGCGCCGCCGGTGCCGTCGATGACGGTGCCGTTTTCAAGCAGAAATGCGTTTCCCATCACGGTTGCCCGTTGTGCATCAACGCCGTTCAGGCGCTACGCGGCGCGCGCAACAGGCGCCGCGCGTTATCGGCAAGGTCACCCGGGATGCTGGCGCGGGTATCGCCCTGCCCCGCATCCGGCTCGTCCCAGCCCGCAAAGTTGGTGCCGTACAGGAGGTGCTCGCGTCCGACCACCGCCGTCAGCAATGGCAGGATCAAAGGGTGATCAACATGGGTATCGAACCACAAGCGCTTCAAGCGCTCTTCGAACGCACCTTCGGGGCGCAAGCTGGCCGGCGACCAGGGGCGTTTGCGCGCGCCTTTTGCCATGCGTCCCACCAGCAGCGCCGTGCCGCCCCCACCATGGCTTAGGCAGATGTCCAGGCCCGGGTGCCGGTCGATCACACCGCCATAAATGAGCGTTGCAACGGCCAGTGTTTCCTGCGCGGCGAAGCCGGCGATGATGTCCAGTTCGAAACGCTTCAGCGCCGGGTCCCCGGCAGGACCGTCAATACCGGCCGGCCCCGGATGGATGAACAAGGGTACGTCCAGGCGGACCGCCTCCTCGTACAAAGGGTCCAGGGCAGCATCATCGAGCGGCAGACGGGCGTCCGTGCCGAACGCCGCGCCGGCCAGCCCAAGCTCGGTGACCGTCCTGCGCAGTTCCGTGATGGCGGCCTGCGGCGACTGCATCGGCAGCGCGGCCAGCCCCGCGAGTTTGTCCGGATGCGCGCTCACGATGGCCGCCACCGCATCGTTGTGCACACGACAGAATCGTGCTGCCTCGTCGGCCGGAATAAAGTGCAGGTAGGTCAGCGGATTGGGCGACACGACCTGGAAGTCGATACCGCGCTCGGCCATGCGGCGCAAGCGCACATCGACATCCATGAACGGACTGCCCAGGTATCGAACGCCGTTGAGCCGGTAGTTTTTTCCGACCTGGAAATACGGTGATCCATCGGCGTTATGGCCCATGAAAGGGCCGAAATCACCCGCCGCACCAATGGTCTCGCCGATCACGATGTGCGCATGGACGTCGATCACCTTGGCATTCGAGAGGCCTGCACTTTTCATGGCGTGTGTCCCGCTGCTTCACCTTCGCTGCCGCGCACTTTTTTGCCGGCCTGCGCGCAAATCCCGATGGTTCCGATCTGCCGGTGGTGGTAGGATTTAATTTGCATCAAAATCAATTAGAACGATTTCGATAAATGTACCGCTGCAAAAATTTCTAGTCAATAGCGCGGCCGGCGCTGGCGGGGGCCACGGATCACGGGACAGCGGGTGCGGTCCCCTATTTTGAGAACATTGAAATGAAGCATGCATTTGTGACCGGTGGCGGTGGTGATATCGGCGCCGCCATCGGCGCGCGGGCCGCGCAAGCCGGCTATCGCGTCGTGCTCGTCGACCAGGACGGTGACCGTGCCAGGGCGCAAGCCGCCGGGCTGGCCGGGGCCATCGGCCTGCAGTGCGACGTGACCGATGAGCTGTCGGTGGAAGCCGCGCTGGATGCGGCAGTGCACCAGATCGGGGGAGTTCCCGACCTGGTCGTCAACTGCGCGGGCATTGCGCGTTTTGCACCGCTGCTGGACCAGACGCTGGCCGACTTCCGTCGCGTACTCGACGTCAACCTGGTGAGCGGATTTATTGTCGGACGCGCCGCTGCCCGGCGCATGGTGGCGCGCGGCTCGGGATCTATTGTCAACGTCACATCGATCAACGGCGTCACTCCCGCGCCCAATAGTGGCGCCTATCCGGCGTCCAAGTCCGGGCTTGCCAAGCTGACCGAGTTGATGGCAGTCGAGTGGGGCCCGCTCGGCCTGCGCGTGAACGCGGTGGCTCCGGGTTTCATTGATGCCGGATTGTCCACACCGTTCTTTGCCAATCCGGTGGTGCGCAAACTGCGTGAACAGGCGGTGCCGACGCGCCGCCTGGGAACAGCCGAGGACATCGCAGAGGCCGTGTTGTTCCTGGGCTCGGACGCCGCAAGCTACATCAATGGCCACCAGCTTGTGGTGGACGGGGGCGCTTCGCGCGCCCTGCTGGCGCTGCTGCCGCGCGAAGCGCCGGCCAAGTGAATACCAGCGGCATGCCCAGGCGCAATGCCCCGCGAGCGAGAACAACACGATGGTAGCCCAGCAACTCCTCAACGGTCTTATCGTGGGCGGCGTTTATGCGCTGTTCGCCATTGGTTTCACGCTGGTTTTCGGCATCCACCAGATACTGAATCTCGCGCACGGCGCGGTGTTCATGACGGGTGCTTTTATCGCGCTCTATGCGGTTCTGGGCGGCTGGCCGTTGTGGGGCGGGTTCCTGCTCGCAATGCTCGGCAGCGGCTTGCTTTCGGTGCTGATCGAGTTCGGCGCCTTCCGCAAGTTGCGCAGGAGCGGGCGGGCCGAACTTGAATTTGGCGCCATCATCACGTCGATTGGCGCAAGCCTTGCGATCATGGCCATCGCGCAGAAGATCTCGAATACGCAGATCATGCGTTTCCCGTTTGACACCATGCCGGTAGTCATCTACGAATTCCTGGGCCTGCGCGTGTCCGCGCTGCAGCTGGTGATGGCAGGCTGCGCGGCAATCCTGGTAGTCGGGCTCACCGCCTACCTCTACCGCACCGCCTTCGGGCGCCAGGTGCGGGCGGTGGCGGGCAACGAGCGGGCCGCGACACTGGTGGGGGTCAATCCGAATTTCGTCTATTTCCAGACATTTTTTGTATCCGGCGCGCTGGCAGGCGCCGCGGGTGTGCTGGTGGGCCTGGCTTTCAACAGCATTCACTTCGTGATGGGAGAGCCCTACCTGCTGCGCGGATTCGTCGTTGTCATCCTCGGCGGGCTTGGCAGCATCCCGGGCGCGCTGCTGGCCGGGCTGCTGCTGGGCATGATGCAGACCATGACCGTCGCGTTTCTGCCGTCCGGCCTCACCGATACCATCATCTTTTCGCTGCTCTTCCTGATCCTGCTGGTGCGGCCGCATGGCTTGCTCGGCAAGCCGGAAGCCGGCGCCATGCGGGGACGCTGATGGTTCAACTGTTTATTGCGTACCAGCCGCTGATCGACCTTTTTCTGCTGCATTCGGGCCTTGCACTGGGCCAGTACATCGTGCTGCGCGCCGGTGTGTTCTCGATCGCCAACGCCGGGTTGACGGCCATCGGGGCCTATCTGGCAGCCGGGCTGACGGTCAAGGCGGGCCTGCATCCCGCCTTGGCAGTGGTTGCGGGAACGCTGGCCGGGACGCTGGTGGCGATGCTGCTGTCATGGCCCCTGGCCCGGTTGCGCGGCGTCTACCAGGCCATCGCCACGCTGGCCTTTGTGCAGGTCGTGCTGTCGCTCAATGTGTATTCAGAACGCCTTACCGGTGGTGCCATGGGGTTGAACGGCATACCCAAGGTGGTATCGACCGGAACGCTTTTCATTGCATTGGCCGGGACTGTCTACATGATGTGGGCGATCAACCGCACACGTCTCGGGCGCGCCTTCGATGCGATCCGGCAGGACGAGACGGTGGCCGCCTCGCTGGGAACGTCGGTGCGTTATTACCAGACCGTGGCTTTCGCGCTTTCGGGCGCCATTGCCGGCTTCTTTGGCGCGCTGGAAGCCTTCAACGCCTATTCCATCGAACCCAGCCGCTTCGGCTTCGATTTTGCGGTGGCGGTGCTGTCGTACGTCGTGTTAGGCGGACGGCGTTCGATCTGGGGTCCTCTGGTGGGGACTGCGGTGCTGCTGGCGCTGCCGGAGCTGGCGCGGCCCCTGGCGGATTACCGCACGCTCGTATACGGCCTGATCATGGTCGCCGTGATGGGCTACATGCCCCGCGGGGTCTTTGACACCCTGGTGGAATACCTGCACCGGCGGCGCGTCGCACGCGTGGACCGCGCGGCCACGACACCCGGCCCCGGAGAGGCGTCATGAATACGCTGGTGCTGGAGCAGGTGTCGAAGCATTTCGGCGGCGTCATCGCCGCCGACAAGGTATCCATGCAGGTCCCCCCGGGTCGCATCACCGGCCTGATAGGCCCCAACGGGGCCGGAAAATCCACCATCGTCAACCTGATCACGGGCATGATGGAACTCACGGGCGGGACCATCAGGCTCGGGGAGCGCGACCTCACGACCACCTCGCCGCATGAGGTGAGCCGTGCGGGCCTCGCGCGCACATTCCAGAACATCCGCCTGTTCAAGGAAGCTCCGGCGATCGACAACGTGATGGGCGGATTCCACCGGCACGAGTCCTCTTCCCTGCTGGCCAGCCTGTTCGCGCTGCCTTCCGCGCGCGCCGAGACACGGCGCATCCGGGAGCAGGCCGCCGAGTTGATGGAGCGCTTCAACATGACGCGTTACGCCAGCTTTCCTGCGGGTGGTCTCGCCTATGGTCACCAGCGCCGGGTGGAAATAATGCGCGCGCTCGCCTCCGGTCCTTCGGTGCTGTTGCTCGACGAGCCGGTTGCGGGCATGAACGACGTCGAGGCCGGTGAGTTGGGCGTGATCTTCTCCGAACTGGCGGCTGGCGGCATGGCGGTATTGCTGATAGAACACAACATGCGTTTTGTCACCCGGCTGTGCGAACACGTGCATGTTCTCGATGGCGGCCGGCTGATCGCCGAAGGGGCGCCGAAGAAGGTCGTATCGGACCCGGCCGTGATTGCCGCCTACCTTGGCGCCTGATACCCAATGGAAACCATGCTGGAAATAACCGACCTCAAGGCCAACTACAGCGGCATCCAGGCGCTGCGCGGCGTCAGCCTCAACGTTAAGCAGGGGGAGATAGTGGCGCTGATCGGGCCCAATGGGGCCGGCAAGTCGACGCTGCTCAATTGTGTCAGCGGCCAGGTTCGCACGGCGGGCGGGTCCATCAAGCTTGAAGGCGACGAGATGACCGGGCAGACCCCCTGGACGGTATCGCGCCGGGGACTGCTGCAGGTACCCGAGGGGCGCCAGGTATTTGCCGAAATGACCGTATTGGAGAACCTCCAGCTCGGAGCCACAGCGCTGAGGAGCCGCGCAGCCGCCTACCCCCTGAAGCGGGTGCTGGAGCTTTTTCCCATCCTTGCGGAGCGGCGCGAACAGAGTGCCGGCTCGCTCTCCGGCGGGCAACAGCAGATGCTGGCCATCGGGCGCGCGCTCATGGGCGGGCCGCGCCTGCTGCTGCTGGACGAACCGAGTCTGGGCCTCGCACCCTTGATCGTGAAACAGGTGTTTGCTACGCTGTTGGCGCTCAACCAGGAGGGACTCACGATTCTGCTGATCGAGCAGAACGCTATGCAGGCGCTGGCCGTCACCAACCGCGCCTATGTCATTGAACAGGGTCGGGTGGTTCACGCAGGTGCCAGCAGCGAACTCGCCCACGACCCCGAGATCGTGGCGCATTACCTGGGCCAGGGTGCTGGTACCGGCTGATTTTTTCGCAACTTTATTCAACCAGGAGACACTCATGAAAAAGCTGATCAACTTATTGGGCGCGTCCAGCCTTGCCGTACTGGCGACGGTGTCGCCCGCACTGGCGCAGGACGTCAAACTTGGCGTGGTGATGTCCAACACCGGCACCTATGCCTTTGTCGGCACTCCCGTGATCAACGCGGTGCGTATGGCGTTCGATGAAATGCAGGCCAGCAACTATTTCGGCGGCACCAAGGTCACGCTGATGGTGGAGGACAACCGGTCCAACACCCAGGAAGCCATCGCCCTGTTGACGCGCATGGCAACGCGCGACAATGCCGTGATGGTGATCGGCCCCGTGGCCACGGGCGAAGCCATGGCGGCGGCACCGGTAGCGAACGAACTCAAGATACCGATCTTCACTACGGCCACTTCACCGGCCGTGCTCAAGCCCGGTCCCTGGGTCTTCAAGGTGACCGAAACCCCCGACCAGTACATGAGCCTTTTGGGCGACTATGTGGCCCAGCGGCGCAAACCGAAATCCTGTTTCACGGTGACGATCCGGGACAACGAAGGCTACATCACGCAACACAACGCATACCGTGACACGATCAAGAAAGGTAGCGTCGCCATTGCGGCCGAGGAATCGATCCTGTCCACCGACACCGATTTCACCGCCCTGGCCACCAAGATCGCCAATACCAAGTCAGACTGCCTGTTCCTGTCGACGCCACCCGAGCAGGGTGCCAACATCATCCTGCAGGCGCGCCAGGCCGGAATGGCCGCCAACACGCTGGTGGTCGGCAATACTGGCATGGGTTCGGCCAATTTCGTGAAGGCCGGCGGCGCGGGGGTCGAGGGCACACTCTTCACGGCCGAATCGGTTCCGACGGGTGTCAATGACCTCGCCAAGGCGTTCATCGTCAACTACACCAAACGCTACAACGTGGCTCCGGACTCATGGGCGATGGTCGGCTATTCGATGGGCTTGATCGCGGGCAATGCCATCAAGGCCGCCGGCCCCAACCCGACACGCGAAAAGGTGCGCGAAGCGATGCTGGCCACCAAGAACCTGCCGGTAGTGATTGGGCGCGGTACCTGGTCGATCATCGATCCGTCGACCCGCATTCCGAGTTTTGGTTATGCCGTGATGAAGATCCAGGGCGGCAAGTTCGTCGAGGACAAATAACACCATGCGTGACATCAAGGACATATCGGTGCTGATCACGGGCGGCGGCTCGGGCATCGGCGAAGGCACCGCGCGATTGTTCGCGGCGCGCGGCGCCAGGGTCACCATTACCGGCCGGCGCAAGGACAAGATCGAGGCGGTTGCCCAGTCCATCGGGACCGCGTGCCGGGCCGTCGTCGGCGACGTCACCGTGAACCGGGACCGTGAGGCCATGCTTGCGGCTGCGGTCGAACACGGCGGCAAGCTCGATGTGCTGGTCAGCAACGCCGCAAACATGTACCGCCAGGCGATCGGCGAGTACACCGAGGACTTCCTCAAGGAAGCATTCAATACGAATGTCATCTCGGGCATGATGCTCTCCAGCATGGCGCTGCCGCTGCTTGAAAAAACGCAGGGCGCGATCATCTTCCTGGGATCCATCCACAACCGCCGCGCGTATCCGGGCGCATCACCGTACGCGACCACGAAGGCGGCCGTCGAAGGCCTGACACGTGTCATGGCCGCCGAACTCGGACGCCGGCAGATTCGCGTCTGCTGTGTGTTGCCGGGCGCGGTCAGCACCGAGATCAACCTGCGCGCCGGCCTGTTTACGGCAGAGCAATCCGATGCACGCTACGCCTCGATCGCCCCGGACCATGCGCTGGCGCGTATCGGCACCGTCACCGAGATTGCCGAAGCGATCGAATATCTGGTGCGCGCCGAATGGGTCACCGGTGTCGCCCTCGAAGTGGATGGCGGCCTGGGGCTTGGAGTGTCCAATTTCTAGCCCATGCAGCGCCATGGCGATATGGCGCCAGGCTTGAACACGACGCGCGACACAGACCCGGCACACCGAAGGAAAACACCATGAGCGCTGCCCAACACATCATCCAGAATGCCTACGTCGTGAACGATATCGACCAGGCGATCGAGCGCTGGCACGGCTTGTGGGGCATCGGGCCGTTTTTCGTTCGACGCCACATCGTATTTTCCAGCGTGGTGT
>JANYBQ010000204.1 GCA_025360705.1 Betaproteobacteria bacterium
AGCATCTGCGGATCGCGCGCGTCCACGGCAAGCCGGCCCAACTGCGCCAGATGCTCGCTGTAACGCGCGCGTTTGAGTGCCTGCTTGACGCGCGGGTACGCGCCGATGTCGCGAATCGCCACCACCACCAGCGCGATGCCCTGGCTTTGCAGCGGACTGAGCGCTATTTCGACCATCACCACGCTGCCGTCCTTGCGTTTGGCAACCAGTTCCATCTGGGCGCCCATCGGACGCGACCGCGGCGCATGCCCATACGCCTCGCGGTAAGACGCGTGGCGTGGCCGGATGCTGTCGGGCACCAGAGCGTCCACATTCATGCCGGCCAGTTCCTCCACGGTGTACCCGAGCAGCGTGGCGGCCGACGGATTGGCCAGCACGATGGCGCCATCCTGGTCCACCAACAGCAGCGAGTCGGGATACGCGATGAACACGGAGCGGAACAAGGTGCGCTCGTCCACGCCCGCGGGCAACACAGGCGAAAAAAGGAACGGGTCGGCCATCAGCCGCCGCTCACCGGCGGCACCAGGATATAGCCGGCACCACGCACCGACTTGATGATTTGCGGGTCTTGCGCATCGACCTCGAGTTTTTTACGCAGACGGCCGACCTGTACATCGATCGTGCGGTCGAACGGCGCGGCGTCGCGCCTGCGCGTCTGCTCCAGCAATACGTCGCGCGACAACACCCTTCCCGGGCGCTGCAAGAAGACACATAACAGGTCGAACTCGCCGCCGGTGAGTGCCACGTCCTGGCCCTGTGCGTCGGTCAGGCAACGCGCCACGCTGTCCAGTTGCCAACCGGCAAACGCGAACCGGGTGCGCGGCGCCGCGCTTGCCGCCGCGGGCTGCGTTTCGCCACTGGCCATACGCCGCAGCACCGCATGAATTCGCGCCAGCAGTTCGCGCAGGTCGAATGGCTTGGTCACATAGTCGTCCGCGCCCACTTCCAGGCCCACCACTTTGTCGACCGAATCCCCGCGCCCGCTCACAATTACCAGACCGCAGCGCCATTGCTCACGCAGTTTGCGGGCAATCAGGAAACCGTCTTCGCCCGGAAGCCCCAGGTCCAGCAACACCAGCGCGGGAAGGTCCGACCGCATCAAGTCCATCAACGCTCTTCCATTGTGCAATTGGGTAACCCGATAACCATGGTTCTGCAGATAACCCGCCAGCAAGGCGGTGATGTCGACTTCGTCGTCGAGGATGGCAATGTGGATGGAGGCAGTGAGTGGGGGCATGGGTGGGCCCGACTGGCGACGCCCAGTGGCGAGCGGCGCCAGCTTAACAGCATTGGCCTGAAGCGTGCGCAAGCCCTTCGTCTTTGTCCTGTTAGAGCTGGTGAAGCAGCGCCGCTTGATCCATGTCAAGGGTCAACCAACACTATGCGCGCAAGCTCCAGTTTCCCCAAACCATTGGAAAGACGATTATGAAAACCGATACACAAGTGCAACACGATGTTCTGGCCGAACTGAAGTGGGAGCCCTCCGTCAACGCGGCGCACATCGGCGTGGAGGTGAACGAAGGCGTTGTTACGCTGGCCGGGCACGTCAACAGCTATGCCGAAAAATGGGACGCCGAGCGTGCCGCCCTGCGCGTGGCCGGAGTCAAGGCGCTGGCCGTCGAGATGGACGTCAAACTGGCGTTCTCGAGCAAGCGCACCGATGCCGACATCGCGGCTTCCGCGGAAAATGCGCTTGCATGGTCCACCTACACGCCCAAAGGCCGGGTGAAGGTCATGGTCGAAAACGGCTGGGTCACACTGACGGGCGACGTGGACTGGGAGTACCAAAGGAAAACCGCGCATAAGGCAGTCCGGTATTTGATGGGTGTCACCGGGGTCAGCAACAACATAGCGCTTAAACCCGAGGTGTCGCTGAGCGCCGTCAAGGTGGACATCGAACCCGCATTGAAGCGGCGTGCATCGGCTGATGCGAAGAAAATTTCGGTGGATATCGATGGCACCGAAGTGACCTTGTCCGGCACTGTTCATAGCTGGGACGAACGCGACACGGCGCGCAATTCCGCCTGGAGCACACCCGGCGTGCGTAACGTGGTGGACAAGATGGTGATCTCTTTCTGACGCGAAACACGAAGCAGCGCAAGCGCATGCGCCGTTCACCGCGCCGCCGTACGCAAGCCGTGCTTGTATAAACCGCTCCTGTCAAGGCGCTGCGGAGCGGGGCTTATTTCTTGGCTGCGGCCAGAATGCGCTTCCATGCCGCATCGCGCTGCGTATCGCTGACACCGCCCACCTGGTTGAAACGCGCGATAGCGGTGCGCACATGGCTGGCGTTTTCAAGCGGCTCTTTGCGCTGTTGCGGAAACGCAAACTGCCGATCGGCGAGATCATCGCGGCTTGCGACGTTCAATCTTGTCATCGATGTCTCCGGTAAGTGGGAGCGGAATAAAGACGCAGTGGCGCGAGCGACCGCAGGTTATCAATCGAGCAGGAGCAGGCGGCCCTGCTCGGTAGCGGCCTCTACTTCTTCCACCGGCAGTGCCGCCGAGCTCTGGCCGTTCGCGCCCCAGACAATGTCGACCAGCTTGGCGCTAATTTGTTCTACCAGGCAGGGGCCGAGCGGAATCTGACTTTTTTTTCCGTCGGACTTGGCATAAGTCACCGGCCCGGTGATACGTGCGTTGTGTGTTGTGATGGTCATGGTTGTGAGCCTACTGCCAGGTCTGCCAAGCCTGGAATCCCGATGTCGATTGACGCAGGTCTTCGCGCATGCCTCAGGTCTTCGCGCACGTCTCTCATGGGTTGCTGGGTGGAGTGTCGATATCCAGGCCCCGGTCGGGTGACTCGAACACCTGTGTCTCGCCTTCCACCGTCTGCACCAGTTCTTCAATCATAAAACTCCCATAGCGCTGCGCCGCCCTCGCATGGCTGGTGCGCACGACGCTATCCACCAGTTGGTTTTGCGCGTCGTCCAGCGCGTAAACCACCAGAAAACTGCATCCCTCTTCAGCCAGTGCCCGATGCGCCCTTACCAGATTCAGCTCCTGGCCAATGGAAGCCAGCGGGCTGGCGGTTTGCAAGTCGCTATCCACCTGCGCTTTCATTTCGCCAGGCGTATAGCGTATAAATGTCGCGGGCGCCAGTCCCTGCTGCTGGAGTGAACTCGCAGCGGCTTCCATGGCTTCGGCGTTTGCATAGGCGATAACGGTGTGACCGACGGGTTTAAAGACACCAAATGATTTGGGGGGATCGTTTTTGTCCATGATGGCCATTTCGCTCTCCTGTAAACCGCAACCCGAACGGCGGGATCGATCGATAGTGCGGCATGACCTTGATTCCGGGCAGCGGACGAATACGCGGGAGCATGTCAGCCAAAACCCATAAACACTGAGGTTATCCTTTGAGTTCCATCCAAGCACCATTCAAAATCGCCGCCATGCGACGCGCTCTGCATGCCATCGCCCTATTCGAAGGGGTTAAAGGTATTGCCGCGATTACCGCCAGTCTGGGCCTGTTGGGTTTGGCGCACCATGATCTGCGTCAACTCGTGTACGCATTGATCGGCCACTTTCATCTGAACCCCGATGCGCGTTATCCCAAACTGCTGCTGACCTACGCCGAGTTGTTGGGAAATGAAAACCTGCGCTCGGTGGTATTGCTGGCCTGGGGCTACGCGGCGATTCGCTTGACGGAGGCGTATGGCCTGTGGAAAGACCGCGCCTGGGCCGAGTGGCTGGCAGCGCTTTCGGGCGCGGTGTACGTGCCGCTGGAATTCAGCCACCTCCTGAAACAGCCCACGGCAATCAATGTCGCCGTGCTGGTGGGCAACATAGCCGTGGTGATGTATATGGCGCTGCGCCTGGCACGCAGGCGAGCCGAACGCCAGGCGCTGCAGCTGCGACCCGACACCTCGCCCTGAGGCTGCACCCTCCGCTTTACGCTGACGCCTGGGCCAGTGTTGGCGGGCCGGCGATTATTTCGCCGGTACGACCGTCACGCTTTCGCGCAGGATGCCGCCAGCACTGACGCTGCCCTGGGTTTTGCCCTCGGCGCTCATACGCGCCTCGCAGTCGCTGCGGTCGACGTCCTTGAAAACTCCGCAGCGTTGCATGGCGTTGCTCTGGTACTGATCGGGGGCAGTCGTCAACCCGCCGCGCCGCGCTTCAGCCAGCGCGTTGCGCGCCTCGGTACGACAGGTCGCGGGATCCTGATTCGATTGACCGCTGTTGCATATCGCCATTTCGCTCCGATATCGCGCCTGTGCATCGGCCGAAGGACTGGCAGCCGATGCCGCGCCAACACACAACAGCGTGCCGGCGGTGGCCAGGGTGAATGCGCGGATTGACGAGGGTATATTTTTCATGGAAGGCTCCTTGGTTTTGCGTTCGGTGCTTTCAATCCAGCAGTTGAAAAAGCCAGTACGTCGGCGAGCCGGTCAAGCCGCCAACGGCATCGGCAGCAACCGGAAATACTCTTTCTTGGCGACGCCGTAACACTCGCAGGCGCGATTTTGAAGCCGTACCCGGTCCAGCACGTCAATATGGCCGCGGCTATATCGGATCACTCCGGCCACTTGTAATTTGAGCGCGGCCGCAGTCACTCCTTCACGGCGAACGCCCAGCAGGTTGGCCAGCAACTCCTGGGTCATGGCCAGCGATTCCGTTGGTAACCGGTCCAGGCCCAACAGCAGCCGGCGGCATAACTGCTGGTCAATGGAGTGGTAACGGTTGCACACCGCCGTTTGCGCGACCTGCGCGATCATGGCCTGCATGTAACGAAGGAGAATTTTGAGAACCGGGCCGCCATTGTCGACCTCGTCCTTCACCATTTGCGCGTGCAGGCGGTAGGCCTGTCCCGCACTTTGGACCACCGCCTGGCTTGGAGTGGCGTTACCACCCATGAAAACAGAAACTCCCACTACACCGTCGTTGCCAACCACGGCTATTTCAGCCGTTCCGCCATCTTGCGTCATGTACAACAGGGACACTATGGCCGTGGTTGGGAAATACACATAGGACGGAGTCCGCCCGGGCTCGCTAAGCACCTGGCCCACCGACAAGTCCACCAATTCCAGGCTGGTTTGCCAGCGCTTCCATTTCGCATCCGGCAATACGGCCAGCAACTGGTTTTCGCGCGGATCGGAGATACGGCATGTCGATGTATTCATGGGAACCTCTGAATTCATTAAGCCCCCATACTCCTGCCCCGCGTTCAATTCGGCTATCGGCAGCATACGGTTTCCGCTGTGGTCGCGGTCCTACAAGGGTTACGCCTGCGTCAGGTTGCCAGTTGTTTTTCGGGGGGTGAGGGGAAACGGCCATGA
>JANYBQ010000257.1 GCA_025360705.1 Betaproteobacteria bacterium
CGCATCACACGCAGCGCGGTGATGGCCCAGCTCAGTCGCGATTACGCTGTCGCGGCCCAGGTGCTGGGCGTGCCACGCAGCCGGCTGATGCTGCGCCACATTCTTCCCAACAGCGTGGACGCGCTCATCGTGCAAGCGGCCTTGAGTTTTTCCATGGCGGTGTTCATCGAGGGGGCGATGAGTTTCGTCGGCATCGGCGTGCGCCCACCCGATCCATCCCTGGGCTCCACCCTGAAGGCCAGCATCAACTTCCTCGAGCAAGTGCCCGCGTATTCGCTTGCGCCCATGGTGGTGGTGACGCTGCTGGTGCTGGGCTTCAACCTGGTCTCCGATGGCCTCAATCAAGCACTGCTGAAACGATGAGTGTGCGTTCATGACCCCCAGCCCAGCGACGACACCCGAACCCGTTCTGCAAGTCCGGGGACTGAGCACGCGCTTTCACACCGGTCGCGGCACGGTTCGTGCCGTCGACGATGTGAGTTTTGACGTGCGGCGGGGCGAAACCCTGGGCCTGGTGGGCGAGTCCGGTTCGGGCAAGTCGGTCACTGCCATGTCGCTGCTCAACCTGGTGCGCAAACCCGGCCATGTCGAGGCGGGGGAGATCCGGTTTCGCGGCCGTGACATTCTGGCCATGTCAGACCGGGAATTGCGCGGCATCCGGGGCAACGGTTTGTCGATGGTGTTCCAGGATCCGATGTCGTCGCTCAACCCGATCATGCGGATCGGCGATCAGATCATCGAAGCCATCCACGGCAAGGGACGCACCACCCCATCGCAGGCGCGCGAGCGGGCGGTACGGCTGATGGAACTGGTGGGGATTCCCGACCCAACGCTCAGGCTGTCGGACTATCCGCATCGCTTTTCCGGCGGCATGCGCCAACGCGTCATGATCGCTATGGCGCTGGCCAATGAACCGGATGTCATCATCGCCGACGAACCGACGACGGCGCTGGATGTGACCGTGCAGGCGCAGATCCTGGGCATCCTGGGCGACATCAATCGACGACTGGGCACGGCCATCATCCTTATCACGCACAACCTGGGTGTCGTCGCCCGGTCATGCGACCGGGTGGCTGTGATGTATGCCGGGCGCATCGTCGAGCAGGCACGAACCGCGGAGCTGTTTGCCAGCCCGCGTCACCCGTACACCCAGGCATTGCTGGCCGCGACGCCGCGGTTGCTGGCTTCACGTACACAGGCGCTCATGCCTATCGAAGGCCAGCCGCCCAACCTGATAGACGTCCCTCGGGGTTGCGCCTTTGCGCCACGCTGTCGCTTTGCCGACGCTACCTGTCGTCAGCAATCGCCTCCCACCACCGACTTCGGCGAACGCAGCTTTGCATGCTGGCGAACGGCGGGGGGCGCGGCGCTGCCGGACATTTCCCGGTCATCCGTTCGACCGCTGACAGTGCTTCCCCGCACGCAGACCGGCCCAGGCTCCGTCGCGCGCCCGGAGCCTGCGCCGGGCGACCCGCCCCACTTGCTGGAGGTGCGCGATCTGGTGGTGCGATTCGCCGTGCCCTCCGCCAGCTTGAATCCGTTTGCAAAAGACCGCCAACTGCAGGCCGTCGATGGTGTCAGCTTCGCAATCGGCCACGCCGAAACCGTGGGACTGGTGGGCGAATCCGGCTGCGGCAAGTCCAGTCTCGGCAAGGCGATGATGGGCATCAACCCGGTTGCGGCCGGGCACATCATGTTTGACGGGCAGGACATCACGCACGTACGTGGCGAGCAACGCCAGTGGGTGCGCAGGCAGCTGCAGATGGTATTTCAGGACCCCATGAGCGCACTGAACCCGCGCATGACCATCGGCGACGCCCTGGCCGAGCCGCTCGTGGTGCACGGCCTGTGCAAAGATGCGGCGCACATCCAGCAGCGGGTCGGCGAATTGATGGGCCTGGTCGGCCTCGATCCGTCCGGCACCACCCGTTACCCGCACGAGTTCTCGGGCGGCCAGCGCCAGCGTGTGGTCATCGCACGCGCTCTGGCCGTCAACCCCACGCTGCTGGTCTGCGACGAGGCGGTGGCCGCGCTCGACGTGTCCTTGCAGGCGCAGGTGATCAATCTGCTGAAAGACTTACAGTCCCGCCTGGGACTGTCCATGTTGTTCATCGGGCACGACCTGGCCACCGTGCGCTACGTTTCCGATCGCATCCTGGTGATGTACCTCGGTCAGATCGTCGAAGAGGGGCCGGCCGAAACACTCACCTTGCAGCCATTGCACCCCTACACCGCCAGCCTGCTTTCGGCGGTACCCGAGCCCGACCCTGTGACGGAAGCGGCGCGCCAGCGCGTCGTGTTGACAGGCGATTTGCCCAGCCCGCTCGATCCGCCGTCGGGCTGCCGTTTTCGCACGCGCTGTCCGATCGGGCCGACGCAGCGCAAGGGGCGCGAGATCTGCATCACAGAAACTCCCCGTCTGAAACCAGGTGGCAGCACCGGCTGCAAGGCGGCCTGCCATTTTCCCGGAGAGATGAAGCTGGCGCGCACCGCATCGGCGGTGGCAACCCTTGTCCCCGTGAATGCATAAGCGTGAAATTCTGCCTCCGCGAACTTCAAGGCCATACATCGATATGAACACCAACATCACTGACACCAATTCCTCGCGCGTCGCCGCGCGTTTCTCCATGGTCGGCCGGCGCGCGCTGGTCACGGGCGGCAGCCTGTCGATCGGACGCGCCATCGTGCTCGCCTTCGCGGACGCGGGCGCCGACGTGGCAGTGCAATACGCCGCCAGCGCTGACACGTCACTGGCGAACACGGACGCCGCCGACACGTTGGCCGCGGCACTCACGGCCCGCGGCACGCGCCACGCCTTCATCGAATCCGATTTCTTCCAGCGCGGAGCTGGCACTCGCGCCGTGCAGGAAGCAGAACGCCTGCTGGGCGGCGTGGATGTGCTGGTGTTGTGCGCGTCGGTGCAACAGCGCGAAGCCTTCACCGCCATCAGCGTGGCCGAACGCGAACGCCAGACCCGCATCAATTTCGACGCCAGCGTGGAACTGCTGCAGGCCGTCGTGCCGGGCATGCAATCGCGCGGCTGGGGCCGCATCCTGACGATAGGCAGCGTGAACCAGACCCGGCCCGAACCGGAGCTGGCGATTTACGCCGCGCTCAAGAGTGCGCAGCACAACCTGGGCATCAACCTGGCGCGCCAGCTCGCGCAGTTTGGGGTGACTGTCAACAACCTCTCACCCGGCCTGGTCGCGACCGCACGTAACAGCTGGCGCCGAGTGGATGCGGCGCAGTGGGAGAACACAGAACACAACGCCAACCCGATGGGGCGTGCTGGAACCCCGGACGAAATGGCCGGCGCGGCCTTGCTGCTGTGTTCGCAAGCGGGCAGCTTCATCACTGGCGCGGATTTGCAAGCTACCGGCGGCGCGCACCTTTAACGAGTCGAGACGGGTTGGCGCAGCCCAGAGGCACGCGCGTTGCCGCCGCGTGCCGAACCTTAAACGTCGTTGGACTTTGTCGACGGCTTGCGCGGACGGCGGCTGCGTGCCGGGATTTTTGCAGGAGCTTGCGCCAAGGCGTCGGGAGCCGTGTCGGAAGGCGCGGTCGAAGCGGCATCGGTAGCCGCTGGGACGGGGGCAGCCGCTTCAGGCATGGACGGCACCGGGGTCGCGGCATTGGCCTGCCCGCGCGCCGAGCGTGCGCGCGAAACATAAATCGAAGGCGTCTCCGCTTCTGGATCAAGTGCCGGGGCAACCGGCGCTGGCCGATCCTGCATGTGCATCCCGTGCGCTTCGCTCGCGTTGTGTTCGCCCGAGGCCGAACCGGTGTCGGAAGCGCCGCGGCCAGAACCGCGACCTCCGCGTCCGCGGCGGCGCGGCTCGCGCCTTTCGTTCAAATCCTGTGCCACATCGGAGGCACCATCGCTGTCCTGCGGGCCAGCCTGCTCCAACGGCGCGCCATGGTGAAAATTGTCCTGCGCAAAGCCCTGCGGGACCTGCGAGGCAGCTTGGGAAAATCCGCCACCACCAGCATGGCCGCCGCCGCTGCGGAAAACATACGCTCCCGACTTGTCATCGCGTCCAAACTCCAGCAGGCCACGCGCCTGCGCTTCTTCGAGCAAATTGCCGAAGGCGCGAAAACCGTAATAGGTTTCGCTGAAGTCCGGCTTGCGGCGTTTGATGGCCTCCTTCAGCACCGAGGCCCAGATCTTGCCGCTGTCGCCGCGTTCGGACGACAGGGCGTCGAAGGTTTCGACCGCCATCTCGATCGCCTGGCTGCGGCGTGCCTCCAGCTCCTCCTTGCGTTGTCCCTCCTCGTCCCGGCGCTGCCTTTCCTCGTCGGGCGACCGGCGGACGGGGGGCTGGACCTCGCGCGGCTGGCGGCGGGCTGACGCACGCTGGCTCTCGCGCACCAAATCGTCGTAGAAGATGAACTCGTCGCAGTTGGCGATCAGCAGGTCGGACGTCGACTGTTTGACCCCCACGCCGATCACCTGCTTGGCGTTCTCGCGCAGCTTGGACACCAATGGCGAAAAGTCGGAATCGCCGCTGATGATGACAAAGGTGTTGACATGCGATTTGGTGTAGCACAGGTCCAGCGCGTCCACCACCAGCCGGATGTCGGCCGAGTTCTTGCCCGACTGGCGCACATGCGGAATCTCGATCAGTTCGAAATTGGCCTCGTGCATGGTGGCCTTGAAACCCTTGTAACGATCCCAGTCGCAATACGCCTTCTTGACCACGATGCTGCCCTTGAGCAGCAGGCGTTCGAGCACGGGTTTTATGTCGAACTTTTCATGCCCGATGTCGCGCACGCCCAAAGCGACGTTCTCGAAGTCGCAGAACAGCGCCATGCTGACGTTCTCAACCGGTGAAACCATTTAGTTTTTCCTTCAAGGCAAAACCTTATCATCACACGAAACCGCCCATCCATCGCGGACGGCGTTGCTTTGTAAAGCGCAGGTGAAGATGCAAGCGCCGCGGGAACTATCGCGCTGCTTCGTAAACTCAATTATTGACCTATGGGGACGGGCTTTGCCCGACGAAACCGACATGACCTGGATGGTGCGTTAATGAACAAAGCCCTGTTTGCCGGTATCGGTGTAGCGGCCGTTGCCGTAGCGGCAGTTTTTTTCTATTCGACCGAAAGGGTGGTTTCGGCCGGCGCGGCCAATGCGCCCGGTGCACCAAGCCCCGCACTTGCCGCCGTTGCCACTCGTGAGCCGCCGGTCAGCGTGACGGCGGTCAAGGCGCAAAAACGCGACTTCGACGTTCAGCTGGAGGCCATCGGCACCGTGACCTCGGCCAACAGCGTGGACGTGCGGCCTCAGGTCAGCAGCGTGATCACGAGGGTGCTGGTGCGCGAAGGCCAGTTCGTCAAGGCCGGCGAGCTGCTGTTCACGCTCGACACGCGTACCGACGAGACCAACGTGGCGAAGGCGCAGGCGCAACTGGCGCGCGACCAGGCCACGCTGGCCGACGCCCAGCGGCAACTGGCGCGCAGCCGCGACCTGTTCGCGCAGAAGTTCCTGTCCCAGGCGGCCGTGGACACCACGCTGTCGCAGGTCGAGGCGCAAAACGCGGTCGTGGTGGCCGACAAGGTGGCGATAGACGCGGCACGTGTGGGCCTGAGTTACGGCCGCATTACTGCGCCCGGCGCCGGGCGCGCGGGCGCCATCAATGTGTTCGCGGGGAGTTCGGTCCAGGCCAATACCACCACGCTGGTCACGATCACCCAGCTCGATCCGATCCTCGTCAGCTTCAACCTGCCGCAGCGCAACGTCGGCGACGCATTGCAGAGCCTGCATGCGGGCGGTGGCAAGGTCACGGCGCTGCTACCCGAATCCAAAGCCATGCTGAGCGGAAAACTGCAATTCGTCGACAGCGCGGTGGATGCCGGCTCGGGCACCGTGAAGGTCAAGGCGGTTTTCGATAACCGGGACCAGGCGCTGTGGCCTGGCGCTTTTGTCAACGTCAGGATGACCGTGCGTACCCTCAAGGACGTGGTGGTGGTGCCACAGGCAGCCGTGCTGGAGGGACCGCGCGGCCGGGTGGCATTTGTGATCGAAGCCGGCAACAAGGCGGTAGCCCGACCGGTGGAGCTGCTACAGGCGGTGGGAGCCGACGCCGTGGTCAGCGGCGTAAACCCCGGCGAGCGCGTGATCCTCGACGGCCGGCAGAATATCCGGCCCGGCGCCACCGTGGTCGAGCGCGCGGGCGACGGCAACCGGCGCGCCGCTGCCGCATCGGGCGCCGCCTCGGCCAGCGCCGCACCCCAGCCATGAACCTGTCCGAACTGTTCATCCGCCGGCCCGTGATGACGGTGCTGCTGAACCTGGCCATCGTAGTGGCCGGCGCCATTGCCTATTCGAAGATCCCGGTGGCGGCGCTGCCCAGCTACAACACGCCGGTCATCAACGTTTCGGCGCAGCTGCCCGGCGCCAGCCCAGAGACGATGGCGACGTCGGTGGCGCTGCAGCTCGAAAAGCAGTTCCAGACCATTCCGGGCTTGAGCATCATCAGTTCGACCAATACGCTGGGCATCACCTCGGTCACGCTGGAGTTCGACGAGGGCCGTAACATAGACGCCGCCGCGGTCGACGTGCAGGCGGCCCTGCTGCGCGCGCAGCGCACCCTGCCCCAGGAGATGACGGTGCCGCCGTCCTACCGCAAGGTCAATCCGGCCGACGCCCCGGTGTTGTTCATCGCGCTGACCTCGCCCTCGCTCAACCCGGCGGACCTCAACGACTACGCCGAGCATCTGATCCTGCCCACGCTGTCGACGCTGGACGGCGTGGCCCAGGTCAGCATCCAGGGCTCCAAGCGTTTCGCCGTTCGCGTGCGCGTGTTGCCCGACGCGCTGGCGGCGCGCAACATCAGCCTGGACGAACTGGGCAACGCGCTCAGGGCGGCCAACTCCAATTCGCCGGTCGGCACGCTCGAGGGCGCCAAACAGACCTTGACGCTGCAGGCCAACGGGCAGCTGCGCAACGCGGCCGAGTTCGGCAACCTGATCATCAGCGCGCGTAATGGCAACCCGGTACGGCTGCGCGACGTGGCCAATGTCGAAGACAGCTTCGAGACCGTGCGCACTTCGGCCAGCTTCAACGGCGAACGCTCGATCTTTCTGCAGGTACAGCGCCAACCCGACGCCAACACGGTCAAGGTGGTTGACCTGGTGCGGGCGGCGATGCCCGGCTTTCGCGCGCAATTGCCGCAGTCGGTGAACATCTACCTCGTCAACGACCGGTCGAAGTCGGTGCGCGATGCCTTGCACGACGTGACACTGACAATGATGGGCACCATCGCGCTGGTCGTGCTGGTGATCTTCGTGTTCCTGCGCCGTTTTGTCGCCACCGTGATACCGACCCTGTCGCTGCCGGTGTCGCTGGTCGGCGCCGTGGCCCTGCTGTTCGGGCTGGGCTTCAGCCTGGACAACATTTCGCTGCTCGGCCTGACGCTGGCCGTCGGCCTGGTGGTGGACGACGCCATCGTGATGCTGGAGAACATCATGCGCCACGTCGAGGACGGCATGGCGCCGTTCGAAGCCGCGCTGCGCGGCTCGCGCGAGGTCGGCTTCACCATCCTGTCGATCTCGATCTCGCTGATCGCGGTGTTCATCCCGATCTTCTTCATGCCCGGCGTGATCGGGCTGTTGTTCCACGAGTTCGCCGTTGCGGTGTCGCTGGCCATCGTGGCCTCGGCGTTCGTGTCGCTGACGCTGGTGCCCATGCTGGCGAGCCGCTTCCTGACCGACGACGCGCACAAGAAACAACCCGGCGCGCTGGTGCGCTCGTTGGCACGTGCCTTCGACGCGATTCTGAGCGGTTACACCCGTTCACTCGACGTCGCATTGCGCCACCGCACTCTGGTGCTGATGGTGGGCCTGGCGACCCTGGCCGCCACCTGGTATCTGTTCGTCACCATCCCCAAGGGCTTCTTCCCGGAGGAAGACATTGGCCAGATCGCGGTGTCGACCGAGGCCTCGGAGGACACCTCGTTCGAAGACATGGTGCGACTGCAAAACCGCGTGGTGGAGGTGATGCGTGCCGACCCCAGCGTGGCCACGGTCAACTCCTTCAACGGCGGCAACGGTCCGCAGAACAGCGGGCGCATGTTCGTCAACCTCAAACCTCCGGCAGAACGTCCCCCCATGAAACAGGTGGTGGAGGGGCTGCGCCGCAAGCTGCAGGAAGTGCCCGGCATCGCGGTCTATATGCGGCCGATCCAGAATCTGCAGCTCGGCGGTCGCCAAAGCAAGGCGCGTTACCAGTACATCCTGAAAAGCGTTCAGGCGGGCGAGATCAATGTCTGGGCGCAACGACTGCAGGACAAGCTGCGCGCCGACCCGCTGTTTCGCGACGTGACCAGCGACTCGCAGCTGCGCGGGCTGCAGGCATCGCTGAAGATCGACCGCGACCGCGCCAACACGCTGGGCGTGTCGATCGACAACGTGCGCACGGCCCTGTACAGCGCCTTCGGCGAACGCCAGGTGTCCACCATCTTCACCAGCGTGGACAGCTACGAGGTGATCATGGAGCTGACGCCTGAAGCCAAGCAGGATGAAGCTGCGTTCAACAAGGTCTATGTACGCTCCGCCACCGGCGCCCTGGTGCCGCTGTCCGCGTTCGCCACGGTGGACCGCAGCATTGGCCCGACATCGATCAACCATGTGGGTCAGTTGCAGGCCGTGACGGTAGCGTTCAATCTCGCGCCCGGAGCCGCGCTGGGCGACGCCACGGCCAAGATCGAGGCCTACCGCGACGGGATCAAGATGCCGCCCTTCATCATCACGAGTTACGGCGGGGACGCCGCGGTGTTCAAGAGTTCCCAAGGCAGTCAGGCGATCCTGATCATCGCGGCGCTGCTGGTGATCTACGTGCTGCTGGGCGTCTTGTACGAGAGCTTCATCCACCCGCTGACCATCCTGGCCGGTCTGCCCTCGGCGGCCGTCGGCGCCTTGCTGATGCTGAAGCTTTTCAACCAGGACCTGACCCTGATCGCCACCATCGGCATATTGCTGCTGATCGGTATCGTCAAGAAAAACGCCATCATGATGATCGACTTCGCGCTCGATGCGCAGCGCGCGCACGGCGCCTCGCCGGCCGAGGCGATCCGCGAAGCCTGCATATTGCGCTTTCGCCCCATCCTGATGACCACGCTGGCCGCGCTGATGGGCGCCTTGCCGATCGCCTTGGGCCTGGGCGCCGGCGCCGAATTGCGCCAGCCGCTGGGCCTGGCCGTTGTCGGGGGGCTGGTGTTCTCGCAGGCCATCACGCTCTACATCACACCCGTGGTGTACCTGGCGCTCGACCGCTTCAGCGGCAAGGGCCCGGTCACCGCGCCGGAGCATGCCCTGGGTAACACACCGGAACAAACCTTGGCGACTGCATCACACATTCCGGCAAACACGCCGGCAGTCTGAACAGCCCAAGAACTTGAAACTCCCAACCATTCGGCCTGAGCGCGTGAGAGGCAATCCAATGCACCCGCGCATTGGATTGCCTCTCACGCTCTGAGCCTGTATCAGCCTTACGAGGGCTCCGAGCCTCCAACTGCCCAGGACCGGCCGTGCTCAGCTCGAGCGGGAAGGTTATGCAAGCGCTTCTGGATTCAACCCGCAAAATCCTCTTCAAAAAACTCGCCCTCGGCGCGACTGCCCGAGGCACGTTGCGCGACCTCCTGCGCGCGCAACTGCACGCGGCGGATTTTCCCCGAGATGGTTTTGGGCAGTTCGGTCACAAACTCGATGCGCCGCACCCGTTTATACGGCGCCAGCTGGGTGCGCGAAAACGCGAACACCGCCTCGGCCAGTTCACGGCTGGGCTGCGTGCCGGCGACCAGGATCAGATAGGCCTTGGGCACCGCCAGGCGAACCGGGTCGGGGCTGGGAATCACGGCCACTTCGGCCACCGATTGGTGTTGCATCAAGGCGCTCTCCAGCTCAAACGGGCTGATACGGTAGTCGGAGGCCTTGAACACGTCATCGGTGCGGCCGACGAAGGTGATGTAGCCGTCGGCGTCTCGCGTGGCGACATCGCCGGTGTGGTAATACCCGTCGCGCATCGCCTCGGCGTTTTTCTCGACGCTGTCCTGGTAGCCGGCCATCAGGGCTACTGGGCGGTCACGCAAATCGATGCACACCTCGCCTTCGTCGGCGGGTTTGCCATCCGGGTCGAGCAGCGCGATCGTGTAACCCGGCAGCGGCCGGCCCATGGACCCCGGTTTGAGTGGCTGTCCCGGCGCGTTGCCGATCTGCGCAGTGGTTTCGGTCTGGCCGTATCCGTCGCGCAGCGTAATGTTCCAGGCCGAACGCACCTGCTCGATGATCTCGGGATTGAGCGGCTCGCCGGCACCGATGAGTTCACGCAATTTGAGGCGGCTCTTATACGACGCGAGGTCTTCCTGGATCAGCATGCGCCACACGGTCGGCGGCGCGCACAGGCTGGTGACGCCGTGAGCCGCGAGAGCCGACAGCAGGCCTTTGGCATCAAAGCGCGCGCTGTTGTAGATGAAGATACAGGCCCCCGCGTTCCAGGGCGCGAAGAAGCAGCTCCACGCGTGTTTGGCCCAGCCCGGAGATGAGATGTTCAGGTGCACGTCGCCGGGGCGCAAGCCCAGCCAGAACATGGTGGACAAATGCCCGACCGGATAACTCTGGTGGGTATGCAGTACCAGCTTGGGTTTGGACGTGGTGCCGGACGTGAAGTACAGCAACAACGGGTCGGTGGCCAGCGTGACACCGTCGGCTGTGAAGCCGGTTGGCGCTTTGAGACTGTCATCGAAGTTGTGCCAACCCGGCGCGTCACCACCGACCGCAATACGCGTGAAGTCGCCCGCCAGTGGGGCGAACTTGGGCGCCTGCACACACCCCGCGACGACATGTTTTACCGCGCCGCGTTCAATCCGGTCTTGCAGGTCCTCGGTCGTCAGCAAGGTGCTGGCGGGTATCAATACCGCGCCGAGCTTGATCGCCGCCAGCATGGTTTCCCACAGCGCCAACTCGTTGCCCAGTATCAGCAAGATGACGTGGCCGCGCCGCACACCGAGGCCGCGCAGATAATTGGCGACTTGCGAAGAGCGCGCGGACATCTCGGCGAAGCTGCGTTTGTCCTCGCTGCCGTCTTCCACCACGATCCACAGCGCCGGCTGGTGGTTGTCGCGTGCGATGGCATCGAAGTGGTCGAGCGCCCAGTTGAACTGCGTCAGCACCGGCCAGCGGAACTGCTCGACTGCCCGGGTCTGGTCGTTGCGCAGGCTGAACAACAGGTCACGCGCGGCATGGAAAGATTCAACGTAGCTCATGGGTGCCTCTTTGATGAACAGCGGCCAGGTTCAGCGGCTGGAGGCAAATTATGCTGCGCCTCAAGAAAATCGGCGCGGGCAACAAAAGGCTGCCGTCAGGCCCCAGCAACAGTGGCCGTGCCGCCAAGTACCTCTGCAACAAGATCCCGGTGAGTCGCGAACATCTCCACTGCCTGCTCGAACTCATCACGCACGGCGCCATACGCGTCCAGCAAATCCTGCGCCATGCCGCCCGCCGCGAGACGCTGGTGCGCCGCGTCGCAAGCATTCATCAAGCGGTCCAGCGCGCGTCTTTGAAGGACGTGCTCCAGCGCCAGCGCGCGCTGTGTCTCGCCAAGGGCGCTCAGCGCGCCCATTTGCGCACCACCTTGCATGCGGAAATCGGGCAGTAGCAAAGACCATTCCCGCTCAAGTTCTTGCTGCGAAATTTGCGGAGGCTGGTTTGCGTAGCCAAAACGCTCCAGCGCCTTGCGGCGACCGGCTTCGTTGGCAAGCGCTGTCGATGGGGTGGCCATGATGTGAATCTCCGGTTGGATGACAGAAGGTATTCGACAATATAAAACAACTTTTATAGAAATCGAATCATTACTGTACTATATTAATAGTACAAACCGTCCAGCCCAAGGAGATGCTATGGAAGCCTCCCTGCCCACGGGCAAGGGAATTGGAGCGCTGAGATGAACAGCCGCCTATCAGGAAGAACAAGCCCGCTTGAGCGAGGTGGATCCTCTGATGGATACGGCATCAAAGTGCCCAAAGCGTGATAGACCGAGGTCTTCACAAACACCATAGAGGATCCGTCATGAATCGTA
>JANYBQ010000259.1 GCA_025360705.1 Betaproteobacteria bacterium
GCGCTCGGCATCGGCGGATTGCCCAAGGGCCGGGTGGTGGAAATCTACGGGCCGGAAAGTTCCGGCAAGACCACCTTGGCCCTGCATGTGGTGGCCGAGGTGCAGAAAGCCGGCGGCACCGCCGCCTTTGTCGACGCCGAACACGCACTCGATCCGTCCTACGCCCACAAGTTGGGGGTCAATCTCGACGACCTGCTGGTGGCGCAGCCCGATACCGGCGAACAGGCGCTGGAGATCGTGGACTCGCTGGTGCGTTCCGGAGCGGTGGATTTGATCGTTATCGACTCGGTGGCGGCGCTGACGCCCAAAGCCGAACTGGAAGGCGAAATGGGCGACTCGTTGCCCGGCCTGCAGGCGCGGCTCATGAGCCAGGCACTGCGCAAGCTGACGGCCCACATCAAGAAAACCAATTGCATGGTGATATTCATTAACCAGATTCGTATGAAGATCGGTGTGATGTTCGGCAGCCCCGAGACCACGACCGGCGGCAATGCGCTCAAGTTCTACGCTTCGGTTCGCCTCGACATTCGCCGTACCGGAACTATTAAAAGAGGGGACGAGGCCATCGGCAACGAAACCAAGGTCAAGGTGGTCAAGAACAAGGTGGCGCCCCCGTTCAAGACGGCGGAGTTCGACATCCTGTTCGGCGAAGGCATCAGCCGCCACGGTGAAATCATCGACATGGGCGTAGAAGCGCACATCCTGGACAAATCCGGCGCCTGGTACGCCTACAACGGCGAAAAAATCGGTCAGGGCCGCGATAACGCCAGGGAGTTCCTGCGTGAAAACCCCGAGTTGTCACACGAGATTGAAAACAAGGTGCGGGAGTCGCTGGGCATCCCCTTACTACCCGAGGCCATTGAGAGCGAAGTAAAGGCAAAGACCGCTGCGAAAAAGGCCGATTAAGCGGTCGTCGGCGAACGAAGCAAGAGTCTTCTGTAGCGTCAACAGGTTAAACCGTGCCGTCGCCCCCATCTTCCCTCAAAGGCCGAGCCCTGCGCCTGCTGAGCGGGCGCGAATACTCGCGTGCCGAGCTTGAGCGCAGGCTGAAATCCCACGAGGACTCCCCCGGTTTGCTGACCAAGGCACTCGACGAACTGCAGGCCAAGGGCTTCATCAACGAACAGCGCGTGCTCGACTCGGTCATCCATCGCCGCTCCGCCAAACTCGGCGCGGCCCGTATCCGGCAGGAACTGCAGAACAAGGGCCTGGAGGCTGAAGCAGTGAAGGCGGCCATAAGCGGTTTGCAGGTGACCGAATTCGAGCGGGCGCAAGCAATCTGGCGCAAGAAGTTCGGCGCGTCCGTAGACACCGGCGATTCACGGCCTACCGTGAGCATCGCCGAACGCGGCAGGCAGATGCGCTTTTTAATGTCCCGAGGATTTGGCGCCGATACCATCCGTCGCGTGATAGCGGTGGGCTCAGGCGAGCAGCAGACGACTTTTGAGACTCTTGAATGAACCGCACATGAGTTGCATGCGCTGCCTCACAGACCCAGCATCAGCTTCAGGTTTTGTACCGCCGCTCCACTGGCGCCCTTGCCCAAATTGTCCAGCCGGGCCACCAGCACCGCCTGGCTGAAACCATCCTGCGAACCTTGGTTCGCAAATACCCGCAGTTCCATCTTGTTGGTGCCCTGCAAAGCCACTGCATCGAGTTTGCCGTCCGCATTGGCCAGTTCCACCGTAACCCACTCGCAACCCCGGTAATGTTCTGCCAATGCTTCGTGCAGATCCTGCGCCGTGGGCTGGCCAGGAAGCAAGTCGAGGTGCAGCGGTAACTGGACCAGCATGCCTTGCCGGAAATTGCCTACCGACGGAATAAAAACCGGGCGCCGGCTCAGGCCCGAGTACCGCATGATTTCGGGAAGGTGCTTGTGCTTGAGCTCCAGCGCGTACAACTCGAACGCCGGCGCCGCTGCTGACTCATACGCCTCGATCATTGTGCGCCCGCCACCCGAGTAACCGCTGACAGCCGATAACGCCAGCGCGAAGTCATGCGGCACCAGACCGGCATCGACCAAAGGACGTATCAACGCGATGGCACCGGTTGCATAACAACCGGGATTGGCGACGCGGCTTGCATTGGCCACGGCGTCCTTTTGTCCCGCGACCAACTCCGGAAAACCGAACACCCAGCCCGGCGCGGTCCGGTGCGCGGTTGAAGCGTCAATGATTTTCGGGCTTTTGGCACCGCTTGTATTTGCCATGCCATCGATCATCGCCACCGACGCGATGGCGGCCTCGTCATGCAGGCACAAAATTACCAGGTCCGCCTGGGCCATCAATGCGCGTTTCACGTTCGCATCCTTGCGCGATTCGGGCGCAATGCTCAGCAGTTCGATGTCCGGCATCGATATCAGCCGCTCCAGAATCTGCAAGCCGGTAGTGCCTGCTTCTCCATCGATGAATACCTTGGCCATGGTGTGATCCACTCCGTTTTTGCGTCAGCGTGACGTGTACAAGCGCTGGGCGGTTTGCCAAGCGTTGGTGCGTTGCAGCATGATACATTTGGTGGCTTGGGTGTCTGTTGCCGACGGGCCAAAACCCACAATCCGCTCGTCCGCAAGTTTTTTCCAACTCCGAGAGAGACCTCATGAAGATTCACGAGTACCAAGGCAAGGAAATCCTGCGCAAATTTGGCGTGCCAGTACCGCGCGGCATTGCGGCGTTTACGGTGCAGGAGGCAGTTGAGGCGGCACAAAAACTGGGGGGGCCGGTGTGGGTCGTGAAGGCCCAGATACATGCCGGAGGGCGCGGAAAAGGCGGCGGAGTCAAGCTTGCGCGTTCCATCGAAGAAGTCAAAAAATTGGCGGGCGAAATTTTGGGGATGCAATTGATCACGCATCAGACCGGGCCGCTGGGTCAGAGGGTGCGCCGTCTGTTGATTGAGGACGGCGCCGACATCCAAAAAGAGTATTACGTTTCGTTTGTGACCGACCGGGGATCCCAGAAGGTGGCATTGATGGCGTCATCCGAGGGCGGCATGAACATCGAAGAAGTCGCCCACGATACGCCGGAAAAAATCATCAAGATTTTTGTCGATCCTTTGGTTGGCCTGAGCCAGGTCCAGGCGATGGAGATCTCGAACGGCATCGGCGTGCCCGCGGCTTCGGCGGCGCAATGCGTCGACGTGCTCCAGAAGCTCTACAAGTGCTACATGGAAACCGACGCATCGCTGGTGGAGATCAACCCATTGATTCTTGAAGGCAATGGAAACATCAAGGCGCTCGACGCGAAGTTCAATTTCGATTCCAACGCGCTGTTCCGCCAGACCGAAATAGTCGCTTACCGCGATTTGGATGAAGAAGACCCGGCGGAGGTCGAGGCGAGCAAATTCGATCTGGCCTATATCAGTCTGGACGGCAGCATCGGTTGCCTGGTCAACGGTGCTGGCCTGGCCATGGCGACGATGGACACGATCAAGCTTTACGGCGCCGAGCCGGCGAACTTCCTAGATGTCGGCGGTGGCGCCACTCCCGAAAAAGTGACCGAGGCCTTCAAGATCATGCTGAAGAACCCGAAGGTCAAAGCGATCCTGGTCAATATCTTTGGCGGCATCATGAAGTGCGACACCATCGCCACCGGCGTCATCACTGCCTGCAAGGCAACCAACCTCAGCGTTCCGTTGGTAGTACGCATGAAGGGTACCAACGAAGATCTGGGCAAGAAAATGCTGGCCGAGTCGGGCTTGCCCATTATCAGCGCCGATACGATGGCCGAAGCGGCGCAAAAAGCCGTGGCGGCGGTTCAATAGTTGCCGAGGAGTCGCAGTGAGTATTCTGATCAACAAAAACACAAAAGTCATTACCCAGGGCATCACCGGAAAAACCGGTCAATTCCACACTGAAAAATGCCAGGAATACGCCAACGGCAAGCAGTGTTTTGTCGCCGGCGTCAACCCGAAAAAAGCTGGCGAATCGATTTTCGGCATTCCGATCTTTGCGTCGGTTAAACAGGCCGCCGTGGAGACCGGTGCCACCGTGTCCGTCATCTATGTTCCTCCCGCCGGTGCGGCGGCGGCCATCTGGGAAGCGGTGGAGGCCGAACTCGATCTGGCGATTTGTATTACGGAAGGCATCCCGGTGCGCGACATGCTCGAAGTGCGCAACAAAATGCGCGCACGAGTTGCTGGCGGTGGCAAAAACACGCTGCTGCTTGGCCCGAATTGTCCCGGGTTGATCACACCCGAGGAAATCAAGATTGGCATCATGCCCGGGCATATTCACCGCAAAGGCAGGATCGGCGTAGTCAGCCGGTCTGGCACTTTAACGTATGAAGCCGTGGCGCAGCTTACCGAGATTGGCCTGGGGCAGTCCAGCGCGGTCGGAATCGGCGGGGACCCGATCAACGGACTCAAGCACATCGACATCATGAAGTTGTTCAACGACGACCCGGAAACCGACGCGGTCATCATGATTGGCGAAATTGGCGGCCCCGACGAAGCCGAAGCCGCACGGTGGTGTAAAGCGAACATGAAGAAACCCGTAGTGGGATTCATCGCAGGAGTTACTGCCCCAGCTGGCAAACGCATGGGCCATGCCGGAGCCCTGATTTCGGGCGGCGCCGATACAGCCGAGGCCAAATTGCAAGTGATGGAAGAAAGCGGCTTCAAAGTCACCCGTAACCCATCCGAAATGGCCAAGTTGCTAAAAGCAAGTCTGTAAGGGCTCTGGGTAAGCAACGCGCGTTCAGGCTTCGCAAAACCGCGCTGACGGTAAGGCCTGATGAACGGTACTTCAGGCAGCCTCTGCAAGCTATAAAAATGACGTTGGAGACGGACCGATGGAAATGGTACAGAGCGCCGATTTCTGGATCGGCTTGGTCAAGATAGTCTGGATCAACATCATTCTGTCGGGCGACAACGCGGTCGTTATAGCGTTGGCCGCGCGCTCACTGCCGCCGGAACTGCAGAAGAAAGCGGTTTTCCTCGGTTCCGGTGCGGCGGTGGTACTTCGGATTGCGTTGACGGTGGTTGCTGCCAAGTTGCTCGCACTTCCTTATTTGCAGATCATTGGTGGACTGCTGCTGTTGTGGATTGGTATTCAGTTATTGGGCGAAGAGGAAGATGGAGATGGCGCTGCCAAGGAGCATGGCGGTCTGATGGCCGCGGTGCGCACCATCCTGATCGCCGATCTCGTGATGAGTCTGGACAATGTAATCGCCGTAGCCGCGGCGGCGCAAGGCAGCATGGTCCTTCTGGTTCTTGGGCTGGCCATCAGCATTCCACTGGTGATTTTTGGCAGCACACTGATGATCAAACTGATGGAGCGCTTCCCGATTATCGTGGTGATAGGGGCCGCATTGATAGGTTGGGTCGGAGGAGAGGCGGTCATTGGCGACGTTGCGCTCAAACCGATTGCTGAAGGGGCGCAATGGCTGCATTACGCGGGTCCGTTGCTGGGCGCGGTTCTGGTGGTCGGCTTTGGCAAGCTCGTGCAAAAGCGGCACGCGTCCTGAGTCAGACGCTGGTGTGGCCCGTTTTCCGGCAGGCGAGGTACATGCTTCGCCAGGGGAGTCTTGTCGAGGGGCTCTACAGCTCTTTGCTATCGGGCGCCGTCGGAAGTACCGCCTGCCGGCCATTGGCAAAAAAACTACAAGTTGGCATGAACAAGTCTCTTGTCGGCACAGGCGCTGTCTGCTAACGTCACCCACTTGCATTGCAATTTGAGCGACTTGGACTTTCTGGGTCACGCGCACCGGGCGAAGTCGGACCAAATACTTGGGTAGGGTTGGAACGTGGCAACTAAATCATCATTAAAAAGAGCTCAGTTCTGGCGCGCTGATTGGTTTGCTGGGGTGTTGATTGTGTTGGCCGTGGTGCTCCTTAACCAGGCTACCGACTTGATCGGAACGCTAGAACGCAGGTTTTACGACTTTTCAAGCACGAGTACCTCACGCCAGCCCTCGGATCGTATTGCAATCATTGCCATTGACGATCAGAGCATCGCCAATATCGGCCGCTGGCCATGGTCGCGCGATATCCACGCTAAATTGATCGACATGCTTTCCGCGGCGAAAGCCAAGGTGATTGTCGAGACGGTTTTTTTTATCGAACCTCAAGTCGACCCTGGTCTGAGTTTCATCCGCAAGATCAAAGGCCTGTTGCGACCAGCGGCAGACGCCGGCAGCGACCAGGCTGCAAGCAATGCTGAGCTGAGCAAAGTCATAACCGAGGCCGAGCTGGCACTGGATACAGATGCCGTCCTTGCCGCCAGCATGAAGAAGGCGGGCAACGTGATTGTTCCCTCGGTCTTCTCTCTTGGAGAGCCCCAGGGAAATCCCGACAAACCGTTGCCCGCCTATGCGCTCATGAGCGCTATTAACGAAAAGAACGGCTTTTCCATTCCCGCCGTCAGCGGGCAACAGCCAATTGAGCTGATAGGCACTGCAGCCTCCGGCATCGGACACCTGAATCAATTTACGGATGTGGATGGAGCCGTGCGGCAGGAACCGCTGTTGGTCAACTATTACGGTAGTGCCGTGCCTTCGATGGCGTTGTTGGCGGCTGTCAAAAGTCTTAATCTGGCAACCGGCGATGTGAAGCTCAATGTTGGTGAGTCGGTGCAAATTGGCAAACTGCGCGTAAAGACGGACGAATCCGCATTGATGCTTCCGCAGTTTTACAAGGGCCACGATGGGCGGCCGGCTTTTGCAATCGATTCTTTTTATGACGTCCTGACTGGCAAGATCCCGGCTTCAAAATACGCCGACAAGATCGTCGTGATCGGTGCAACCGCCGCCGGTGTGGGAGTCCAGTTTCCCGTCCCGGGCTACGCGAGCTTATCTCCCGCCGAAACAATTGCCCACATCACATCGAGCATTTTGAGCGAACATTTCATCGTTCAACCGAGTTGGGGGGTTTGGGCCACTCTCGCGATATTTTTGCTGGTCGCCGCCTACGTGATTGCCTTGCTTCCGCGGTTGTCGGCTGGAATGGCAGCCGTCATCACTTTGGTGTTATTCGTAGCCTTGTTAAGTACGGAGTTTGGCCTGTTGTCCGGTAGCGCAACCTGGTTGAAGTTGGTCCTTCCGGCTGTGTTGCTTGCCATCGGACACCTTGCACTGACGACCAAACGATTCTTGGTGACCGAGGCAGGCAAAAAGACGTCGGACGAAGAATCCGCCGAAACCAATCGAATGATGGGTCTGGCCCTTCAAGGTCAAGGCCAACTCGACATGGCCTTCGACCGTTTTCGCCGCGTCCCGATGGGCGATGCCGTCATGGGCAATTTGTACAATCTCGCGCTCGACTTTGAACGGAAGCGTCAGTTCAACAAAGCTGAAGCCGTGTACCAGCACATGGCCGCTTACGACAAAGACTACAAAGACCTGCAAGCCAAACTGAATCGCGCCAAGAACCTTTCCGAAACGGTGATGCTGGGCGGCGGCGGGGCACATCCTGGCGGGACGATGCTGCTCGACGGAGGTTCGGTAGAGAAGCCGATGTTGGGCCGTTACCAAGTCGACAAAGAACTTGGCAAAGGAGCAATGGGGGTGGTCTATCTTGGCAAGGACCCGAAGATCGGTCGGGTGGTGGCCATCAAGACCATGGCATTGAGCCAGGAATTTTCCGGTGACGAACTTGTTGATGCCCGAGAACGTTTCTTTCGCGAAGCCGAAACGGCGGGCCGCTTGCAGCATCAGAATATCGTCACGATTTTCGACGCGGGAGAGGAACACGATCTGGCATATATCGCCATGGAGTTCCTAAAAGGCAAGGATTTGCTGGACTTCTGCAAGGACGGCAATTTGCTGCCTGCGCCAAAGGTGTTGTCGATCGTTGCGCGCGTCGCCGAGGCGCTGGCTTACGCGCATCGCCAAAATGTTGTGCATCGGGATATCAAGCCCGCCAACATCATGTATGAAATCGATAGCGACACTGTCAAGGTTACGGACTTCGGAATCGCCCGCATTACCGACTCCAGCAAGACAAAAACCGGGCTGGTATTGGGTACGCCAAGCTTCATGTCGCCTGAACAGCTTGCGGGCAAAAAGGTAGACGGTCGATCCGATCTTTATTCTCTTGGGGTGATGTTGTTTCAGATGCTCACGGGCGTACTGCCTTTCCGAGGCGAGTCGATGGCAGAGTTGATGTACAAGATCGCAAACGAAGAGGCTCCCGATATTCGCGTTATCCGCAAGGAGTTCCCGGAAAGTCTTGCCAATCTTGTCGCTTTGGCGGTCAGCAAACGTCCTGAGACGCGTTATCAGGACGGGGATCGGTTCGCGGTGGATCTGCGCTCAGTCATGGTCGAAATATCCGGGGGCGCTATTGCGACAACCCCGTTGACCGCGACTCCGGGTTCTACGATCTCGCCGAATGCAGGGCACGAAAAGACAGCGGTTTTCGGCACTGCCGCAGTGGCTGCGGTCGACTTTGAAAAGACGGCGATTCATCAGGCAAATAATACTGGGCGGCACGTGGATTTCGAGAAAACCGCCATTTATCAACCGCGTGAGAACTTGGTTGATAAAAGCGCGGATTTCGAGAAAACGACCGTGCATCAAACGAATACTCCAGCCCGGCCAGCGCCGGCAACGACTTCGACAATTCCCGATGTTGAAATCTAGGCCGGTCAAGCAATGAACTACACGTTTCACACGAAAACCGATCCGGGTCGCGCCAGAGAGAACAACGAAGATGCCTTGGCTGTAGATGACGTCACCCAGTTGTGCGTTCTGGCCGACGGAATGGGAGGGTACAACGCGGGAGAAATCGCCAGCGGCATGGCTACGGCTTTTATCAAGTCTGAGATGGCGCGCTGGTTATCGGAAGCAGGCAAGCATGCCAAGATTAAAGAGATCCGTCGTGCGCTGGAAATCTGCGTCGAAAATGCCAATCGTTCAATTTTCAATGCCTCGGATTCCAACCCTCAGTATTCCGGCATGGGGACGACATTGGTGGTGGGTGTTTTCCACGGTGCGCATCTGATCCTGGGACATATTGGAGACTCCCGTTGTTATCGGCTGCGCAATGGCGAACTGATTCAAATTACCAAAGACCATTCCCTGCTGCAAGAGCAAATCGATGCGGGCCTAATTACGCAGGAGCAGGCCGCGAGTTCATCGATTAAAAATCTGGTCACACGTGCGCTTGGAGTTGAGGACGCGGTGATGCTGGAACTCAATGAGCACGAAGTTGAGGCTGGCGATTGGTATCTGATGTGTTCGGACGGGCTATCCGACATGGTTGACGATGCGGAAATTGCAAGTATCCTTGGGGGGGCCATACCGATTGAAAATAAAGCGGATGGATTGGTTGCGATTGCCAATGAACACGGTGGCCGGGACAACATTTCGGTGTTGTTGGTCCAGGCTGATGCTGCTTCAGAGAAACGCGGGTTGATCTCCAGATTGTTGGGAAAATAATAAGCTCATGAGTATTTTGAAAACCAGTCACAGGAATAGGAGTCGGTCATGCCGAAAATGATCGTATCGATCGATGGTGTCGTTATCAAGGAAGTCCAGTTGTCGAAGGACCGGACTACTTTGGGCCGTCGACCATACAACGATGTCGTGATCGACAACCTTGCCATAAGCGGAGAGCACGCGGTTTTTCAGATGACCGGCAGTGAGGTGTTCATCGAGGATTTGAACAGCACGAATGGTACGTATGTAAATGGCAAGGCCGCTAAAAAGCAACAGCTTCACAATGGCGATACGGTCGAGGTTGGAAAATACAAGATCAAGTTCGTGAATGAAGCCGCCAGCGATGGTTTTGAGAAGACCATGATGGTCAAGTCCGGCCCAGGTGGACTGGCCTCTCCGCCACAGTCTGCGCAGCCGGCTGGAGTAGCATCATTGGCGCCTCGAGCCCCGGGGTCATCGTCAACGGCACAAGCGTCCATCAAGGTCCTTTCCGGGGCCGCTGCCGGACGCGAAGTGCCTCTGACCAAGGTCGTGACAACGATCGGCAAGCCCGGGGTAGCAGTTGCTGCAATTACCAAAAGGCAGCATGGGTTTGTCGTTCACCACGTCGAAGGGGCTGGAAACCCTTCTCTCAACGGCGCACCGATTGGCACTGAGCCGGTGTCATTGAAAAATGGCGATTTAATTGAACTCGCAGGGACTCAGATGCAATTTGTCCAGACTTGAATTGTCGGACGGATCACATACAGCTCTGACTCGCCAGAGCTTCAACTAACGGGGTGGTATGGGATCTCTACTGAGGCATTGGCCCCGCATAGTTGTAACTCTGCTTCCGCTGATTTTTGCGCTTCTTCATGCCGTAGGTATCCTCCGGCTGGGGGTGCTGGAGCGCCTTGACAATATCATCTACGACTCGCGTCTCATGGCCACCATGCCCAAGACGCTCGATGACCGCATCGTTATTGTTGACATAGATGAAAAAAGTCTGGCTGAGGTGGGGCGCTGGCCATGGGGGCGCAACAAACTGAGCGCGTTGACAGACGAATTGTTCGACCGTCAAAAAATTGCGCTGCTGGGATTTGACGTCGTTTTCGCCGAGGCGGACGAAAGCTCCGGCCTGAAACGGCTCAATGAGTTGGCACAAAAAGAATTACGTGACCAAGCCGGATTCGTAGACAAGCTAAAGCAACTGCAGGCCTCGCTGGATTACGACGCGATGTTTGCGAAATCGCTTGAAAAACGACCAGTGGTGCTTGGTTATTACCTGACCAGCGACCGCGACGGGCGCACCTCAGGCGTCTTGCCGGCGCCGGTAATGGGCAAGCAAACGTTGCAAGGCCGGCCCATCACATTTACCACCTGGAATGGTTACGGTTCCAATATCGCTCAGCTCGCCAGTGCTGCACCTGTGGCAGGACATTTCAATCCAATCCAGGAGGCTGACGGTGTGGTGCGTTCGCTGCCGTTGATTGCGGAATACAAAGGGCAGTATTACGAGTCGCTCTCCTTGGCGATGTTTCGGATGTTAGTGGGGGCCCCTGCGGTCGTGCCAGGTTTTCCCAGGGAGCGGTTTCTGGGGCGAAGTTACCAGGGGCTCGAAAGCATTCAATTGAAGTTAGGCAACAAGACGCTGGCTATACCGGTTGATGAGCGGGTGTCCTCGTTAGTACCTTTTCGGGGGCTGGGCGGTCCCAAGGGCGGGTCTTTCAGATATGTTTCAGCTGCCGATTTGTTGTCTAGGGCGATTCCGGCGAACGAGCTGAAAGACAAGATAATTCTGGTGGGGACTACGGCCCCGGGTTTGCAGGATTTGCGGGTAACGCCGGTGAGCGAAATTTATCCTGGAGTCGAAGCCCACGCCAATGTAATTTCAGGCTTGCTGGATGGAAAAACATTGGTCAAGCCGGATTACGCTGTCGGCTACGACGTCGTGGTTTTGTTATTGGCGGGCCTGGTCCTGGCTTTCGCCTTGCCACTGATATCCGCTACCAAAGCGGTCATTCTTAGCGTGGTCGTTATCGCGGCGCTGGGAGCATTCAATCTTTGGCTGTATTTGAGTTATGGCCTGGTGTTGCCGCTGGCTGGCGCCTTGACGATGGTGGTCACTGCGTTTGCGCTCAACATGAGTTATGGCTACTTTGTGGAAAGCCGGTCTAAGCGCGAGTTGGCGAATCTTTTTGGTACTTACGTACCGCCCGAACTGGTCGACGAAATGGTTAAAGACCCCGACAGTTACAGCATGCAGGCGACCAACAGGCAGATGACGGTCATGTTTTGCGACATGCGCGGGTTTACCAAAATGTCGGAGCAGATGGAGCCGATTCAATTGCAGTCGCTTTTGAATGGAGTCTTCACGCGCCTGACCGGGCTGATACGCTTCAATCGCGGCACGATCGACAAATACATGGGCGATTGCGTGATGGCGTTTTGGGGGGCTCCGGTCGAAACACCGGAGCACGCCCATCTGGCCGTCAAGTCCGCAATGGAAATGGCCAACGCGGTTCGCGGAATAAATGACGAGCATCGAGCCAAGGGCATTCCTGAAATTGGCATAGGTATTGGAGTCAACACAGGTAATATGTGCGTTGGAGACATGGGGTCCAATATACGGCGAAGCTATACCGTCATTGGCGATGCGGTAAATCTTGGGTCGCGCCTGGAGGGCCTCTCAAAAGTTTACGGTGTGGACATCGTCGTGAGTGAATCCGCTCGCAAACTCGCGCCGGATTTCGGTTGGCAAGAACTGGATCGGGTTCGGGTAAAAGGCAAGGATCAGGCGGTGGCAATATTTTGGCCAGTTGCGCCGGCAAATCGGATAGGTGCCGAAACGGAGGCTGAATTGAAAGCGTGGGCTAGCTTTCTCAAGGCCTACAGGGCACAAGATTGGGACCAGTGTGATTTGCTCATGCTGAATTTACTGCGCATGAATGCCAAGAAGTACCTGTACCACCTTTATTCGGATCGCGTAGCCTCCATGCGGCTGCTCCCATTCGATCTGGAATGGGACGGAGCGACGAATTTCGAAACGAAATAAGGAGCGGCGATGAAAGTGCGTGTGTTGGGCTGTTCCGGCGCTATCGCCAAAGACTGTCGAACAACGTCGTTTTTGATTGACAGCGACATCCTGATTGACGCCGGTACCGGTGTAGGGGACCTCACGCTGGATGAAATGCGCTGCATAGACCATGTGTTTCTAACGCATTCGCATTTGGACCATGTCGCGGCGCTACCCCTGATGGTCGACGCCGTGGCTGCGCGGCGGACTCAAGCGTTGCAAATACATGCGCTTGCCGGAACGATATCGGCGCTCAAGGCCCACATATTCAACGATGTCATTTGGCCGGATTTCAGCAGAATTCCCACTCCAGAGGCTCCATTCATAAGCTTTCACGAAATTGTCGCTGGCCAAACTTTGCAAATCAATCGGAAGCTTCTGGAAGTTCTGCCTGCTGTACACACGGTCCCGGCCGTCGGATATGCCATAACTTCAGGAACTGGATGTTGGGTTTTTTCAGGAGATACGGAGCGCAATCCGGCCTTCTGGAACCGGGTAAACCAGTTAAATGTGGCGATGCTGGTGATTGAGACCGCATTCAGCAACCGCGAAAAAGACTTGGCTAAATTGAGTCTGCACCTTTCGCCGGTTGTTCTGGCCCAGGAACTCGATTGCATCGCAAAAGATCGGAATTACCCGATCTACATCACGCATACCAAGCCCGCCGAAACCGATTTGATAATGGCTGAGATCCAGAAATTCGATCAGACGTCGGTGTCCGGCCCCAATGTGACCCACGATATTCGTTGGCTGCGCGCAGGCCAGGAATTCGATTTATGAACGCGGTTTTGAAACCTGCCGCGGGAGAGAAATCTTCTGAGCAAGCGTTCTTTGAAAACCAAAAGCTCCCGCCTGAAAAACGTGGAGTGACGTTTGAAGCGCTGTTTTATAAGCAGTTGCACAATGTCACTGCCCGGATTCACGACACTGAAAACCTTGAGCAAATCATGCTCGAGGCCAGCCAGGACATTTGCCGATTACTCAACGCCGATCGCTTGACTTTGTATGCGGTCAATGAGGACCGCACGGCTATAGTTTCCAAGGTTAAAACCGGGCTCAACAGTAGTCGGGACCTGAAGTTGCCGATTTCGCCCCAGAGCCTGGCGGGTTATGCCGCTTTCAGCCGGCAGTTGCTCAATCTGACGGACGTCTATGACGATGAGGCGCTCAAGCAGATTCACCCGGCGTTGACATTTCTGAAGGAAGTGGACAAGCGCTCCGGTTATAGAACGCGCCAGATGCTGGTTGCCCCCATTTTGGACGGGGACGTGCTGCATGGGGTGTTGCAGATCATCAATAACAAAAGTGACCAGCCGTTCGGCACGCTCGAAGTGGATGGCGTTGCGCAGTTGTGCAAGACCTTGGCAACCGCCATCCGTCAGCGCATGCAGCGAGCGAATGAAGCTAGCCGGCGCAAAGCCACCAAGTTTGACGGACTCGTGGCAGATAACGTCGTCACAACCGCTGAACTGGAAAAATGTCTGATCGATGCGCGCACCGAAAGCAAGACGGTTGAGCATATCTTGATGGCAAACTTCAAAGTTCGCCCTGCCCAAATCGGTCCTTCGTTGTCCAAATTTTTTGGCGTTCCTTACGAGCCTTTCAATGCCGCCCGCATTCGTTCCGAAATGTTGCATGGGCATTTGAAACGCGATTTCATCGAGGAGCAGGGCTGGATTCCGCTGGAGGAATCGCCTGATGGACTGGTCATCATGTGTGTCGATCCAGAGGCGGTACGTGGCGCTAGGGTGGTGC
>JANYBQ010000169.1 GCA_025360705.1 Betaproteobacteria bacterium
CGTCGGAAGACCCCCTTGCAAGGAGTTCGCAACGTCCGTGCAATTGGCCACTAAATTGCCCTTGGCGGAGTTGGCGTTACGCGATGCGTAGTTAATCGCCGATGCCGACGACAAAGTGCCCGCCACACCCGCCGTTGCTGCCACAACCGCATCATTCCTTAAGTCTATGAACTTCGGTATGGCTACCACGGCCAGGATGCCAAGAATCACGATCACCATGACCAGTTCAATTAACGTGAAGCCGCGTTGTACTTGTCGCATGTGTTTAACCTTGTGATGTGTTGGAAGAGTTGCAGGGGAATCGAATCAAACCGCCGCGTAGTTTCCGGGAACGAAGCAGAATGTATCTTAGATGCTGCGTAAGTAAAAATATTTAAAACTAAAGTATCTTCTACCATGTAGTAAAGCCGATGCCTGCTTTGACACGCCCCTTTTTCCGGGTTGTACGGCGTCAATCCAGCGTCTGTCCCCGCCATTTATAAGCCTGTAAAGCAAGCAGTTGCGGCGGCTCGGTTGGGGGACTGACGCGGAGCCAGATTAGCCTGGCTTCATTTGGGCCGGAGTCCCATTGCGGGTCGATTGGCAGGTAGCCAACGCATCCGCACACGGGGTCGAAGATCCAACTTCCAGGCGCGGAATTTTCGGCCGCAACCAAGTCCATTTCCCCCGCGTAATTGATGGGCCTGCGTTGCAGCAACGCAAATGGATTTCGTTGTTGTGTGGCAACAGCTACTGTCGGCCTGGCCACCTGGATTTCCAATTGATGCAACGCCATTGCAATGCGCAGCGCTGCAATGGTGGTTTTGACTGCAGCCAGCTCCGCCTGGCTCTGCACAATCAGCGTCTGGCGCAGAATTAACAGCACCACCACAAGCACCACCATGACCAGTAAACTCCACTCAACGAGGCGCCGGCCAAGCCGGGACGGTGCCGGCATTGGCGCCCGTGCCGATAGCATTAACCGCCCTTGCCCATCGCCGCCTGGCCCATGTTCCACAGAGGCAGGAAGACCCCCAGCGCGAGCACCAGCACCAGAGCGGCGATGATGGCTAGCAGGATCGGTTCGATCGCCGCGGACAAGCCCTTGATGTTGTAGTCGGTTTCGCGTTCGTACATCATGGCTATTTCAAACAGCAGCGAGTCCAATTCGCCGGTTTCCTCGCCCACTGCGATCATTTGCAGGACCACGGGCGTAAACACCCCCGTTGCAGCGGCACAACGCGTGATGCTTTCGCCGCGTTCGATCCCGTCGCGCATCTGCTCGATGCGGCTGCCGATATAGGCGTTGTCAACCGTCTGTGCCACTACGGTCAAAGCCTGCACCAACGGCACACCACTCTGGCTGGACAAAGCGAAACTGCGGGCAAAACGGGCCAGCGTCGCTTTAAGCACAATATCGCCCACGATAGGTAACTTCAGCTTGCGGCTATCCCAGCGGTAGCGGCCTTCGGGTGTGCGCAAGTAGCCGCGCAATAACACCCACACTGCAATCAGTCCGGCGGCCAACAGGGGCCACCACGCCAGCATCCAGGCTGAAAACCCGAGCAAGCCGCGCGTGATAAGCGGAAGCTCGGCATTGAAGCCGGCAAAGACTTTGGCGAACACCGGGAGGACGAAGATGTTGAGAATGACAACGGCAATGGCCATCGCTATCAGCACAAACGTCGGATACCGCAAGGCCTGCTTGATGCGCTCACGAACGTCGCGCTCGAACTCCAGGTGTTCGTTCAGGCGCAGAAACACTTCGGTCAACCGGCCGGTCATCTCGCCGACGCGGATCATGGAAACGTAGAAGGCTCCAAACACCACCATATGCCGCCCCAGAGCCACCGACAGCTCGCGTCCCTGATCGAGGCTGGCACGTATGTCCTTGAGCAGATCGACCATGGCCGGCTTGACGGCCGATGCCTGCAAACCCGCGAATGCGCGCAGTATCGGTACACCTGCCTTGTTGAGCGTGTACATCTGGCGCGAAAACACCAGAATGTCTTCTACCGTGATTGCCTTGCGGTTAAGCCGGTGCCACCAATTGTCGGTCGCCTGGCCGGCGCTCTGCGTGGACACCGCGAGATGCACCGGCGCGACGCCCATGGCGAGCAACTGGTCGACGGCAGCGCCCTCACCGACGGCGTCCAGCTGCCCCTGAACCAATTCGCCGCGCGTATTGCGGCCGCGCCAGGCAAAAGTGGCCATGCGGGTCAGTCTTGACCGTCGGTATCGAAGCCGATGCGCAGCGCCTCGGCCACGGACGTGCGGCCCTGGCGCACCAGCTCCAGCGCGTGGAAGGCCATGGTCTGGCCCTTCATGCGCTCGCGCGCCATGCGCATAAAGTCGGCCGGGTCGGCCTTGGAGGCGGCCTGGGTCAGCAAGGCATCCATCTCGAACAGCTCGTACACGCCCTGGCGCCCGGCATAACCGGTGCCGTTGCAGACCGAGCAGCCCAGGCCGCGCTTGGGGCTAACCGTGTCGCCCG
>JANYBQ010000318.1 GCA_025360705.1 Betaproteobacteria bacterium
GAAGTCAGCCGGTCACAACTGAAACGGGCGCTCACCGATCTGGTAGGCAAATCCATTGTGGTCATGGACGGCGCGCGGGCCGGCGCGCGTTATCGCTTGGTTGCTGAGCAGTGAATTGCGTCGTTTGGCTCAAAACCCGTCCAATCCGACCGATGCAGTTGTAAGTTTGCGCCAAAGGCATCCAGGGAAGTTTTTAACGCCTTGTTTTTGAACGGATTTTCTATTCTGACGGACGACCGAATGAGCCAAAGCTGAGCCAAGAGCTGAGCCAAAGGAAGTGCTTAGCGATAGCTCTTGAAAGCGAAAGGCCCCTAAAGATTTTCAGAGGCCCCGCGCAGACCGGCAAATTCCAGTCCGACTCGGTACGAAACAGAACATGAGATGCGAGATCACCCCATGACTATGGCAAAGAAAATCGTCATCATCGCCGGACCCAATGGCGCGGGGAAGACGACTTTCGCCCGCGAGTTTTTGCCCTTCGAAGCAGCGTGCCCGGTGTTCATAAACGCCGATTTGATCGCTGCCGGACTGTCGCCATTTCAGCCAGAGGCCGCGGCCTTTCGCGCCGGCCGCGTCATGCTGGAAGAAATTTCGGCGCACGTCGCGGCGGGCAGAAGCTTTGCCTTCGAGACCACGCTTGCGGGCCTGACTTATGCCCGCATGATCCCCGCATGGCGCTCGGCCGGTTACCGGGTCAAGCTTCTGTTTCTGTCCTTGGATAGCGAAGAAGAGGCGATTGCCCGCGTGGCGATGCGGGTGCGTCAGGGCGGGCACGACATTCCGCCAGAAGTTATTCGCCGCCGGTTTGTCAGTGGCATGAAGAATTTCCGCGATGTCTACCGGTCCCGCGTTGATGTTTGGCAGTGGTTCGACAACAGCGGTCCCGCGCCACAATTGCTGGAAGAAGGAGGAATGCCATGAGCGAACCGATGGTTTCAACGCTGCCCGACGCCGACATGCAGGCTGCACCCAAAGCGTTGTTAAGGGCAGCTCTGCGAGCGCGGGAAATCGCGCGTCAAACGAACACGCCGCTGGTGTTCATGCGCGACGGCGTGTTGGTCGAGGAGTTTGTGACCGATGCGGCGGCTGCCGGTCAAGATGCCCCAGTGCTGGCCCGTTCTTGAACTTTTGGGACCGATTCGACGATTCACGGGATGACCCTCGAAGACCACTTGCTGATACGCGACGGTGTACCCGCGGAGGAGCCTGTGACGGATGCGATTGCGGGCCCTACTGTCGTCGCCGGTTATTTAAGCCAGGTATATTTCGAACGCAAAATCGGACTTTAAAAACTGCAAAAACCAAGATAAAAAACATCGACGAAAAGGAACTCGAAAAGCGACCTCGCAAGAGTGAAAAACCGAGTGCAGATGGTAAAATAAGACCCCATAAACCGATGGCACAAAGTGCCTGAAAAGAAAGGTTGCCCGTGACTGCACAATCGTCGGAAATTCTGCTTCTTGATGGTCATTTTGAGAGCCTCAACTCACTCCCACTTTCTCCCTACCTGGAGCCCCGTGGCATCGATAGTCGCGCCATGTCGAAGGGCTACTGCACTTCGCTTTGGCGCGGTTTCGTCGGTTTGTGGGAGGTGTTGGACGGCAGTCTCTTTCTGATTGGCCTGGTCGACTTTCAAAACGATCCGATCGACCCCGCCACGGTGTTTGGAGAACTTCGCTTGCCGATCCTTGCCGACTGGTATAGCGGGCGCCTGGAAATCGACCGCGGAGAGCTCCTGTTCTACTATCACATGCCTTGGGGTAGCCTGTACGCTGAGCGACTGCGCTTGTACATCGAGCATGGTCAGGTCGTTGCGCGCCGTAGCTACGACCATCGCAAAGTGTTGTTGCGGCGCTTTAACACGGCTTTGGAAGAACACGAAGAATATCGCCGGCAAGTGGCTGAGCATGGCTCGTCGCCACTGGGACCTCTGGGAGGATTTACAGCGGCCGGGCTGAAGGTAATCGGGCAGTCGCCTGTGGGAGGCGAGCCCTGGCCTGCGGAACCCGACGAATGGAACCTGGAAGAATGGGTTCTGCCGATGCTGACCCACTGCGTGCGCCCCGGTGGACTGGCGCACAGCCATCGATAATACCGCCAGCCGCAACAATGGCCTATACCGACATCAACGGCGAAGACCGATTGGTACAGGCCACGTTTGCAGAGCATCTGGAAAAGGCTCTGGGCTGGGACAGTGTCTACGCCTGGAATCAGGAGACTTTTGGGCCGGACGGTACTTTGGGACGGGCCAGCGAACGCGATGTGGTGCTGGTACGTGACCTGCGGGCCGCGCTGGTTAGATTGAACCCTACCTTGCCCGAGGCGGCGATCCAAGAAGCGGTGGTCAAGCTCACGCACCACGACTATTCGCGCTCACTGCTGCAGCACAACCAGGCCTTCCACAAACTGATCCGCGACGGTGTGCCGGTGAGTTACCGTGATACACAAGGCGTGTTGCGACATGCGCAGGCACAGGTGATTGATTTCCGCATGCCGGCCAACAACCACTTCCTGGCCGTACGCGAACTCAAGCTCACCGGGCTGCGTACGCCCAACTACAAGCGCCGCGCCGATCTGGTGTGTTTCGTCAACGGGCTGCCACTGGTGTTGATCGAACTCAAGGCCGTCTACAAGAACATCCGTGCCGGTTTCGATGGCAACCTGCGCGACTACCTGGACGAAAACGTGGTGGCCCACGCGTTTCACCACAACGCGTTCCTGATCGTCAGCAACGGCGACAACGCGCGTTACGGCTCCATCACCAGCGCCTGGGAGCATTTTGGCGAATGGAAGCGCCTGGATGAACGCGACAAGGGCAGCGTGGCGGCCCAGGTGCTGCTGGATGGCATGCTGGCCAAGGACCGCTTGCTGGACATCGTG
>JANYBQ010000332.1 GCA_025360705.1 Betaproteobacteria bacterium
TCGGTTCCCGGCGCAACTGCTCGAAGATCGGCTGGAAGTAGTGTTGCTGCTCGATCTCCATCTCGGCCGACCACACCGCCTCATCCTCGGTCTGCATCAGGCCCAGCCGCTTGACCCAGGCGTCGGTCCAGGCCTTGATGCGCCATATGTCCTTCTCGGGTGCTCCCATCTGCTTGCCGATGATGATCAGGGGCATCGGAACCGCGAATTGGCGCACCCAGTCGCAATGACCATCGTCGATGAACGCATCTATCAGCTGATAGGACAGCTCCTTCACGTAGGGGTCCATGAGCTTGATCCGGCTGGCGCGGAAGGTGTGGTCGAACAGCGCGCGCATCTGCTTGTGCTCGGGGTCGTCGCGTCCCGACAACGTGGGAGCCGGCAGCCACCCTTTCTCGCGGAACAGTCTGGCGATGCGCTGCATGCGCTCGGGGGGAATGTGATCGGGCCCGCGCGGCCGCAGATTGGAAAAGGTGGCGGGGTCCTTGAGTACCTCGCGCAGGTCCTCGTAGCGCGTCAACACGTAGAAGCCCGTCAGCCGGTCCCGATAGACGGGTGCCTGCTCGCGCAGCGTCCTGTACGCGGGATACGGGCACTCCTGGGTCTCGACGTCCAAAAGGTCCACTTCGGCCACGCTCAGCGGGACGACCGGACACTCCATGCGGTTGATCGGGGTCATGAAAAACGCCTCCTTGGAAACCTGCGCGGGATGCCACAGCGCACAAGCATCTCTGCAAGCGACTGCGGCGATGGGCCATTCGCGCGCGGCCTGCGGGTATTTCCCTGGCGCGCGAAAGGGCAAGCCGGTGCCGCGCTTGTGCGGCTATGCGGCATCGCGATTCAACAGTAGCAGCGCAGCCTCGCGCGCCGTCATGCCCACCCGCACACCGCAGGCCAGCGCCAGGATGTTGGCGGCGCTGATGCTGCCGTCCTCGTAGGTACTCATGCCGTCGCCCATACGCGCCTGGCGCGCATCGACTGTTGCACCCGCGATACCGTCTGCGGCCGTGATGGCCAGGCCCGCCATGCCGGAGTCGTCCCTTCCGCGCCCGCCATCGGAGCAGATGAAGCCGAACGGATTGACATGGATGATATGCCGCGCTCCGCTGCGCCCGGTGTGGCCGGCAGTCACCAGAACATTGCGCCGATCCGCTTCGGTGCCGAAGACGATCGAGTCCGTCACCACGATCTGGCGGCCCTGCGCATTTTCATGAACGGTCCGGCGGTTGGTCACCTGGTAGGCGCTTGGCTGGCCGGGGTCGTGGTCGAGCATCAGACGCGCGGCCTCGTGGGCCATCATGCCGGCCCGGACACCGCAATCCGCAGCCGGCCGGTTCACGAAACTGATACGCCCATTGCGGTAAACATCCACGCCATCACCCAGGATCACGGTCATCACGTCGACCGCCGCGGCCGGGATGTTGAGCGCCTCGAAGTACCAGAGTCCGGCAATGTTGGCGCCCCGCGGACCGACTCCGCCGTCGAAACCGATCACCGCCCGCGGCAGGTGGTCATGCACCAGCCGGGCCGGCAACACGCCGATGTAGGACGCGGTGACCAGCACGTCGCGACCACGGTTGCGGGGAAGGACGTCGGCGGCACTGTCCAGCGCGACGACAGCGCCGCGTTCCGACTGAAGAAGTGTTGTCTGCAAATCCACCACGGATGGTCCCCCGGCTTGAAAATGGATTGGGTTGTCGCCGACCGTCTATGCGCAACGCGCGGATGGGGCCTGCAGGAGAATCGGGTAGCTGCCCCAATTCGGGCGTTCCGTATGGTCGGCGCGCAACGCCGGTTTCAAAGGGTCCGGTCGTGCCTGGCGATCCAGCAGCGCCGCCACCAGCAGCGGCACGATCCCGTACTGGTGTGTCGCGGGATCGGTGTTCGCGCGCGGCAGCAAGCCCCCGTCCAGGTCGCGCCCGAGGCAGGTATGCACCCCAACCCCAAACGTCAGTCCCCACGGCGCGATACCCTCGGGCAAGCCGCGGTGCGGATTGAAATCCCCGGCATCGGGACCAAACACCGAGGTGTCCCGGTTGGCCGCCGCCAGGTCCACCACCACGCGGTCGCTGGATTCGGCCTGCTCGCCGCCGACCAGGGAAACCGGACACACCGGACGGCGCCACGCCACCGGACTCGCGGGGTGCAGGCGCAGGCTTTCATGCACGCAGCGCTGCAGGAACAGACGATCGGTCGCGATGCGCGCTGCATCCGCGGGATGTGCAGCACACCAGGATGTGACGTCGTGAAAGGCGTGTGTGGTTGCGTTGGCCGTGCTGTGCGAACCGGCCTGCAGGTAGAACGCGATCTCCCGCATCATCAGGTCAGGCGACAACTCGACGCGATCCTCGTTCTGCAATAACACGGTCAGCACATCGCGCGGCAACTCGTTTTCGCCAATCTCGCGAGCCGCGAAGCGGGCCAGCAAAACACGGCGACGGGCCAGCGAAGGCTGGTAAAACAAGGTGTCAAACTCCGCCAGGGCAGCGCGTACTTCTTCGCGCACCGCGTTCCTGTCGCGGGTGGAGTGAACCAGCGTCGCCCCTTCGCTGAAGACCATCACCACGCGACGCAGGCTCTCGGTCTCATCGGCGTCACGGCGCGGCCGGTCGATGCCGGCGAAGTCGGCCGTAAGGTTCAGGGTGACCGCATAACCGAGCTCCATGAGGTCGGCGTGTCCCTGCTGCTCATACGGCGCGATGGTTTGTGCCAGGGTGGCCGGAAACACCACCTGTTCGTAATAACGCGAAAAGTCGCGCCGAAACACGCGCAGTTCAAGCCCCCGGCGGGCCCGATGGGCCGCTCCATGCAACACCAGCAGCACATCGGCCATGATGACCGCGCCTTCGTCATACAGCGACTGGGCCAGTTGCTTGTCGGCCAGGGTTTCCGAGGACGCTTCGAAACCGGAAATCGTAATGGTTTTCACATCCCAGGTCCTCTCAGGCTTGCAGCAGCATCGGGTAGCTGGACCAGTTGTTGCGGATCGTCGAGCGGTCCACCACACCGGCATGTTCGGGATCCGGGCGGGCGCCGTGGGCCAGCAAGGCCCGGACAATCAGCGTGACCGTCCCGAACTGGTGCGCGTGCACCTGGGTGTCGGCGCGTGGCAACATGCCTGCGGCCAGATTGAGGCCGATACAGGAATGCATCCCCATGCCGAACGACAGGCCGTAGGGGCTGGCACCACGGGGTGCCGGCCGATGGGGGTTGTACTCGGCGGCATCGGCGCCAAAAATCGCGCTGTCGCGGTTGGCCGCCATCAGGTCCACGCTGATCAGATCGCCGGTGGTGGCGTCTTCGCCCGTGGGAAGGTGCACCGGGCACGTCGGCCGGCGGCCCGCCGTGGGGCTGGAGGGATGCAGCCGCATGCTTTCGTGTATGGCCTTTTGCAGGAACAGCGGATCTTCGGCATACCGCCTTGCATCTTCGGGATGGCGCGTGCGCCAGGTGAAAATCTCGTGTGCCGCGTGCGTCAGTGTATGGACCGTGGTGAATGCACCGGCAAGCAGGAAAAAACCGATTTCCTTCATCAGTACATCGGGTGCGATCGGTGTTTCGGCTTCGCTGCGCAGCAAGTCCACCAGCACATCGCGCGGCAGCGCATCCTCGCCGATTTCACCGCGCTTGAGCTGCTCCAGAAAAAGGCGGCGCCGCGCCATGGAGGGCTGGAAGAAGTCGGTGTCGAACTCGTCCAGGGCCAGGCGAATCTCGGCGCGGATCGCTTCGCGATCTCCCAGCGCCTGGCCCAGTGTTGCGGCCTTGCTAAAGGTGCGCAGGATACGCAGCAGCCGGGCGGTTTCCTCGGGTGAGCGGTCGGGCCGGTCAACGCCGGAGAAGTCGGCGGTCAGGTTCATCATGACCCTGAACCCGAAGTCCACCAGGTCGGTCTTGCCGGTCACGAGGTAGGGGGCCAGGGTCTCGCGCAAGGTGGCGGGGAAAACCGTGCTCTCGTACCACTGGAAGAAGTCGCGCCGGAATACCTTGGTCTCGATCATGCGGCGGCTGCGGTGCTCGTCTCCGTGCAGGTTGACCAGCACCTTCTCCATGAGGATGGCGCCCTCGTCGTACAAGGCCTGTCGCAAGTCCGCAAGCCGCAGGGTGTCGTTGGCTTGTCTGTAGCCTGAAACAACGATGGATGCCATGGTGTCCCCCTTGATAATTGGGCTGTGCCGGTGCCGCTTCCCGGTTGAACTACTTGGCCGGATCGATTTCGATTTTCAACTGGCGCCGGTCCCAACTTGCGGCCGCCGCCGCGACATCCCGGTACAACGCTCGGATGCCGTCGCCCGGAACATAAACCTCCATCATGTGCCCGAGCAGGGGCCGTGTGTCGAGGAATGCCGCGCCACGGCCGCCCGCGGTAAGCACCTGCGCCGCTACCGGGTAACCCAAACCGTTGTAATGGGCAATCATTTCGCCGTAGTTGTCGGGAATCATGGCCACGTGGTGCAGGCCTTCGCTGCCGGGCGCAAACATATCGCGAAACGCCGACGGCGAATTGTCGTGCTGCGAAACAAGCTCGACCTGTATTGGGCCCGCCTGTACATACGCCGCCGACATGTCTATCTTTGACGGGGAGCCGCGATAAGACACGCTGGCAAATACGATGTGCCGGCGCACGAAAAACGGTCCGATACCCCACAGGCCGTGCCAGCGCTCAATCGCCTGGTCGATGTCGTTGACGAGGTAGGCGTTCTGGATGATGTTTTGGCCAGCGCTCATTGACGTACCTCCGTGCAGCGCACTGCGGTACGAGCCCTTGGGAGCGGCCTGTCGTTGCTCATGAGGTTCTCCTTCGATGTGCAGAGTGTTCGTTGTCCATGCTGCGGGGCTCCTGTGTATTGCGGTGACAGTGCTGAAAGGATTAAAAGTTGGAAACGCCGAGCCCCAGGCCGCCATCCACTTCGAGGGCAACACCGGTGACCCATTCGGCGCGCACCAGATATTCGATCGCTTCGGCAATCTCGGTGACGGTGCCGATACGCGCCAGCG
>JANYBQ010000335.1 GCA_025360705.1 Betaproteobacteria bacterium
GATCTGGTTCTGGCCGAGTCCGGCGCCATCGTTGAATACATCATCGCGAAACATGGGGGCGGCCGCCTGGCGCTGGGAACGGCGCATCCGGACTTTGCCCGGTATCTTTACTGGTTCCACTTCGCGAACGCGAACTTCCAGCCCAATATGGGGCGCAACATGTTCCTGCGCCGGCTGGACCTGCCCGAGGACAACCCGACCCTGATCGGGATCAAAGGCCGGCTGGACCGGGTGCTCGATCTGGTCGAAACACGGCTGCGCGACGCTGACTATCTGGCCGGCCAGGAGTTCACCGCGGCCGACATCATGATTGTGTTTTCGCTAACGACGATGCGCATCTTCATGCCACTGGACTTGACCCCTTATGCCCACATCAGGGCATATCTGCGCCGGATCGGCGATCGCGCGGCATACCGCAGGGCGATGCAAAAAGGCGATCCGGACATGGTGCCCCTTTTGACCTGATGGGGCCAGAGATCGGGCACTGATCTAAACGAAAGAACGATTACATCGCCGCCGTGAAACCCCCATCCACGGTCATGACCAGGCCACTGATATACGAGGCCTCGTCCGAGGCGAGGAACACGGCCGCTGGGCCGATCTCCTTCAGATCGCCCCAGCGACCGGCGGGTGTACGTTTGCGGACCCAGTCACTAAACTCCGGGTTCTCCACCAAGGGCGTATTCATCTCGGTGGCGAAGAATCCCGGTGCGATGCAATTGACGGTGATCTTGTGCGGCGCGAGCTCCACCGCTAGCTGCTTGGTCAACGAATGGATGGCGCCCTTGCTGGCGACATAGGCGGATACGGTCGGGCGCGCATTGATCGCGCTCATGGAGCCGGTCATGACGATGCGGCCACGCTGCCGCGGAATCATTTGCCTCGCGGCCGCCCTGCACAACACCCAGACCGAGGTCAGATTGGTATTCATGACGCGCTGAAAGTCGGCCAATTCGAACTCGGTAATCGGTGCGCGGTGATTGATGCCGGCGTTGGCCAGCAGGATATCGAAACGCCCGTGGCGTGCCGTGATGTCCGACACGCAGCGTTCGGCCGCTTGCGTGTCGTTGACGTCGAAATTTGCCACCTCACCCGACAAGCCTTGCGCCTGCAACTCCGCCACACGCGCTGCCAGCACGTTTCTGTCACGCGCGTTCAGGACCACGTGCGCGCCTGCCCGCGCCAATGACTCGGCCATGGCCCAACCAAGTCCGCGCGACGCGCCCGTGACCAGCGCCACCTTGCCTTTGAGGTCAAACATCAGAATAGACCCTCATGCCGCGCGCCCTTCGATTTGCGCAACCTGCTGGGCGAAGGCCTGTTGCAGCAAGCCGTTGTCGGTGCCGCCCGCGATCATGGTGTAGCCCATTTCCTTGGCGCGGCTTATCCATGCCGCGTCGGTTGCCATGAAGCCGGCCGCTTTGCCATGGCGGCGGCAGGCCGCTACCACCTTGCGCATCGCCGCGTCGAAACGCGGGTCGCCGAATTGCCCCGGTATGCCCATGAAATTGGACAAGTCGAAGTGGCCCACCCAGAGAACGTCGACGCCTTCAACCGCTGCGATTTCCTCGACGTTTTCCAGCCCGTGCTCGGTCTCGATTTGCGCGATCACCATGGTGCGCTCGTTTGCCACGCGAATTTTTTCGCCTACATCGCCGCCCAGGTAATCGCACTGGGCGAAACCGAACGCCGCGCCGCGACGGCCGACGCCGGGATAACGGCAGGCCTGCATGATCGACAGTGCCTGCTCGCGCGACTCGACCATCGGAATCATCACGCCGCGCGCCCCCAAGTCCAGCGCGCGTGCCAGCCAGGTGTATTCGCCTCGCGGTACCCGGACCATGGGTTCGATCGGCAGTCCGCGGCAGGTGGCGAACAACCACTTGAGCGTTTCATACCCGAGCCCGGAGTGCTCCATGTCGTACAACACGAAACGGCAGCCCGCATTGGCCAGGATGGCGCTCATGCCGGGCGAAAAGAACTCGAAGATCATCGCGCCGGCCACGGTTTTGCCGGCGCGTACGTCCTTCTTGATGGCATTCGGTTTCACGCGGTCATCCTTGTGTGTTGGCTTCGCTGCCCTGGGACACGGAGTCCGGCTGTTGGTCTTCCTGCTCCAGCCGTTGCCACAACGCACGCACCAGGCGCATCATCGTTTGCGACTCCTCCCAGCGGTCCGATAGCTCGTACCCGTCGGGCCCGGTCATGGCGTATTCGCGCGGGCCGAGTTCACACAGGAAGGTAAACACCGCGTCTTTCGGCGCGCGGCGGCGCCAACTCCGAAAACCGTATTCCCACCACCCCATGAACAGATCCAGCCAGTCCTTCTGGTGCGGAAAACCGATCTGCACCTGGACCTGTTCGCGGCTCGCGACGCGGCCGTGGAAGCCCCAGCAGTTGTCGATGATGCAGTGCATCAGGCGGTGGTTTTCGTCCGAGATCGGCCACGCGAATTCACGGCCCACCACATAGTGTGAGAGGTCACCGGTCAGCCGCAGGTCGGGGAAACGGTCGAGCAGTCGCAAGGTGAAAAACAGGTCCGTGGTCATGCGGTCGCGGTGCGTTTCCAGATGCACGGGTATGCCGGCCTGTTGGCCCAGGCGCAGCCAGCCTTCGATCAGCGGCACGCATTGCGCGACGGTGTGCGGCCGCACGTCGGCCTGCAGGTTGATGTGGTCGGCACCGAACTCGGCAACGTGCCGCAGTATCGGCGCCAGGTCCTCGACCGTTTTGGGGTAACACTGTGCCTGCCACGTCAAGCCCCAGTCGCGCAGTTTGCGGGTGACGTCACGCACGTAGTCGTGGTCGAAAAAGCGCACGCCCGCGCCATCGAAGCCGGCCTCATGGAGCATGTCGAGCTTGGTCTCGAGTGGCCATTCGGCGCCGTCCGGCCGGCGCCGTTCCATCGCCCACATCGACTGGTAAACCCGTAGCTGCTGCATCACGAAGCCACTGTGGTGGGATCAAAGGCATCCTTGAAGAAGCGCGTGCCGAGGTTGCGCTGGTTCTCGTAGATCGAGCCCTGGTTCGGCGCAGCGGGGTAGGGCAGGCGCACCGGCACCGCCGTCATGCGCGGCTCCAGCGTGTCCTGGCCGGCCACCAGCATCGATGTCCACGGTTCCCAGGCGGTAGGCGGGTGGATTAGCGGCCAGGCATCGGCGATGCGGTATTGGTGCAGCAGGAAACGGCGCGGCTTGCCCGACACATTGGCCGATGAGCCGTGTACCAGACGGACATGGTGCACGGTGATGGAGCCGGCCTTGCCGGTACACATCACCCCTTTGGAAAAATCGATGCCACTGGTGGACGGGTCGATGCCACCGACGAAATGGCCTTTGGCATGGTGGTCATGGATCGGGCCGGTATGGCTGCCGGGGATGACCAGCATGGAGCCGTTGTCGGGCGTGAAGTCATCGATCATGATGCCGACGGCCGCCAGATCGTCGTTGGTATGGGGATAGAAAGCCCAGTCCTGGTGCCACTCCACGGGCGAGCCGAACCCGGCCGCCTTGAGGTTGAGCTTGGAGATGTCGAAGCGGATATTCGGCCCCCACAGTCTTTGCAGCACCGCCACGATCTTGGGATGATGGACCATCCGCGCATAGATGGGATGGTGCAGATTGGGCGTCTTGATGCGCCGCAACCGCGGCTGCGCGGCGGTATGGCCGGGCTCGAGATCGAATACGTCCGTGTGCTGCGTGGCCTTGCGCGAGGCCTCGACGAATTCATCGGTCACGCGTTGCAGCTCGGCAATGTCCTGCGCCGACAGAACATCGGGCACCACGATGAAACCGTCGCGCTGGTAACGCGCTACGTCTTGGTCACTGATCATCTCGTCTCCTCAGGCAGTGCGCCGTTTATTGAAAGCATTCGCGTCAACACGAATTGACGCTGTGAATATATTACATTAATATAATCTGACCCACACGGAATCGCATGCACCGCGTCCACACCGGGATATAAGAGAAAAGTAAACGGCTTCAAGCCGGACACTGGAGACACACATGACAATTTCAAGGCGTACCGTTTTGACCTATGGTGCTGGCGCAGCCAGCGTATTGGCCGCCCCATCCATCACGCGGGCGCAGGCCGCCCCGATCCGGCTGGTGTTTTCGCACCACCTGCCGATCATCCATCTCGGCCACAAGACCACCGAGAATTTCGCCAAATACGTCGCCGAGGGCACCAACGGGCAGATCATCGTCGACATCAAGCCAGCTTCGCAGCTATTCAATCTGCGCACCTCGGTCGAGGCGCTGCAGCTCGGCACGCTCGATCTCTGCTGGTCCGATCTAGCCACCCTTGGCAACTGGCAGCCGCAATTCGGCTTCCTCTCGATGCCCTTCATCTTCACCGATTATGACCACGTGAAGCGCGTGCTCTACGGCAAGGTGGGCGAGCAGGTGGTGGCGGATGTGCAGGCAACGCTCGGGATCGAGACCCTGTGCCTCGGCGCCTCCGGCTTCCGCGTTTTCCTTGGCCGCAAGGAGATCAAGACCGCCGCCGATTGCCGCGGCATCAAGCTGCGCGTGCCGGAAATCCCCACCTGGGTGGAAATGGCCCGCGCGCTCGGCGCCAATCCCACCCCGATCCCCGCCGGTGAAATCTACACCGCGCTGCAAACCGGTGTGGTCGATGCCATCGAGGTGCCGGCCGACTTCATTGTTTCCGGCAAGCTATACGAGGTCGGCCCCAACTCCACCCGCACGCATCACATCTTCACCGAGGTCTCGATGTTCGCCTCGGCCAAGCGCATGGCGACACTCACGCCGGCGCACCAGAAGGTGATCCGCGATGCCGCCAAGCGCGCCACCCAGGTGGAGATGTGGGAGGCGAACCTCAAGGAGCAGACCGAGGCCTGGGCTGAACTCACCCGCCGCACCAAGGCGGTCTCGGACCCCGACGTGAAATCCTTCCGCGACAAGATGGCTCCGGTGATCGAGAACTTCGTCAAGAAGGCCGGCGCCAAGGGAAAGGCCTATGCCGACGGCGTGATCGCCGCGGCCTGATCATGTTCGCAGCCTTCGAAGCCGGGATGGACCGGCTCTACGCGGTTCTCCGCGCGATTTGCGTGGTCATCCTGGTGGAGTACCTCATCCTTGTCCTGCTCCAGGTGTTTTTCCGCTACGTGCTGAACGAGAGCCTGTTTTGGGCCGAGGAGGCGGTGCGCTTCAGCATGGTTTGGTCGGTGCTGCTCGGTTCCGCGCTGGTGGCGCGGGACCGGGCGCATATCCGCATCGACGTGGTGGAGAACATGCTGCCGCCGGTGGCGCGCCGCAGGCTCGATCTGGCGTTGGACGTGCTGATGATCGTCTGCATGCTCATCCTCATGATCACCGGCATCCAGTTCGCCGGGCGCAGCATGATGCAGACCTCGCCTTCGCTCGATCTGCCGATGTGGGCGGTCTATTGCGCCATACCGATCGGTGCGGTGCTGCAGGCGCTGTTCATGGTCTCGATGCTGCGCCGGCCCGCTACGCCGCATCTGGCCGCGCTCGACGGAGAACCGGTATGAACGCCGGCATCATGATCGGGCTGTTTCTCGGCCTGATGTTCGCGGGATTCCCGATCGCCTACTCCATGGCGCTGTCGGCGGTGGTGGCGCTGGCGATCGAGGGGCAGGTGCCGCTGCTGCTGCTGGCGCAACAATTCTACGCCGCGCTCGATAATTTCTCCCTGCTGGCCATCCCGCTGTTCATCCTCGCCGGTGAATTGATGAACACCGGCGGTATCACCGAACGCCTGGTGCGCTTCACCGGCGCGCTGCTCGGCCATATCCGCGGTGGACTGGCGCACGCCAACATCCTCACCAACATGTTCATGGCGGCGATCTCGGGCTCGGCGGCGGCTGATGCTGCGGCGATCGGTTCGATGATGATCCCGGCGATGAAGCGGGACGGCTACAAGGCGGAGTTCGCCGTCGCCGTCACCTCATCCGCCGCGCTGATGGGGCCGATTATCCCGCCCTCCATCGTGGCGGTGATCTACGGCTCCATCACCAATGTTTCGATCGGCGGGCTGCTGCTGGCCGGCGCGGTGCCGGGGGTGTTGGCCGGGTTCGGCATGATGGTGGTGGCCTATTTCATGTCCGCCCGCTACGGCGGGGTGGCGGCGAAGCGGGCCACGGTGGCGGAATTCTGGTCCGCCTGCCTGCGCGTCATCCCGGCGGCGATCATGCCGGCGATCATACTGGGCGGCATCGTCTCGGGCGCCTTCACCCCCACGGAGGCGGCGGGGGTGGCGGCCGGGTATGGCTTCATCTACGGGCTGCTTGAGCGGAAATTCACCCCGAAGGTGCTCTATCACCTCTTCTTCAACGCGGCCTCGGTCTCGGCCTCGGTGCTGGTGACGCTGGCCGGCGCCGGCCTGTTCGGCTGGGTGCTGGCGCGCGCCGGCACGGCGGAGCTGGCACTGCGTGGCCTTGCCGCCATCACCGACAACCCCAAAATCGCGCTCATCATCATCCTGTCCTTTCTGCTCTTCCTCGGCGGGCTGGTCGAGACGGTGCCGGCGATGATTCTCAGCGTCCCCGTCCTGCAACCCATCGCCAAATCCTTTCACTATGACCCCGTGCATTTCGGCTGCCTGGTGCTAATGACCCTGGTGCTCGGCGCAGTCATGCCCCCCACCGGCATCGTGGCGATGATCTGTTGCCGCATCGGCGGCGTCACCTTCGCGTCCACGCTCCGGCTGCTATTGCCGTTCGTGATATGGTGGTTCGCGCTCATTCTCGTCGTTGCTTTCGTGCCGCAAATCGCGCTCTGGCTGCCCTCAGTCATGCTCTGAGGGTGGCCGCTACAACCAGGGAGGTGTCGAATGCCGAGTTACGTCATGCTGGCAAACTGGACCGACCAGGGGGTGCGCAGGGTCACCGACCTGCCGAAGCGCATCGACAACGCCAAGAAACTGCTGGGCGGGATGGGCGGGCAGTTCAACTCGCATAACGAATCCCTGGGCATGCTGTTCCCGTTCACGCTGGCGTGGTTGCTGGTGATCCTGCTGGTGGCCTTTGTGCCGGACCTGGTATTGTGGTTGCCGCGCATGATGCAGGGGCATAACTGATCTCTGGAAGGACACCCCGATGAGCAAGTTCCGCGTCGGCATCACGCTCGACGTCCTGAAGTCCGATGGCGTGCCGATCTTCGGCACCGAAGTGCTGGGCCTTTTGAACGATCCCGCCATCGAGTGGGAATACATGGGCAAGGATTCCGGCGAAATCACGCCCGCGCACGCGGCCCGGTATGACGCCATCTGCGCCATGACCACGCGCCTGACACCCCAAAGCCTCTCGGGAAAAGACCTCCGGCTCAAACTGGTCGCGCGCTTCGGCGTGGGTTATGACAGCATCGACGTGCCGGCCTGCACCAAGGCGGGTGTACTGCTGACGATTGCGCCCGACGGCGTCCGGCGCCCGGTGGCCACATCGGAGCTGACCTTCGTGCTGATGCTGGCGCATAAGGTTCTGATCAAGGACCGGTTGACCCGCGCCGGACGCTGGGGCGAGAAGATGGACCACATCGGCACCGGCCTGACCGGCCGCACGCTAGGGTCGATCGGCATGGGCAACATTGGCGCGGAGCTGTTTCGTGTCGCGAAACCGCTCGACATGGTATTCATCGCCCATGATCCGGTGGCCGACCCGTCGCTTGCGGCCGAGCTCTGCGTCCGGCTGGTCGATATGGACACGCTGTTCCGCGAATCCGATTTTCTGACCGTCAATTGCCCGCTCAGCGACAAGACGCGCGGCCTGGTCAGCGCGCGGCTGATAGCCCTCATGAAACCGAGCGCCTATTTGATCAATACCGCGCGCGGCCCCATCGTGGACGAGAAGGCGCTTTACGCGGCACTGGCCAGTGGCAGACTAGCCGGCGCCGGGCTGGATGTTTTCGAGGAAGAACCCACACCGGCTTCCAACCCGATGCTGAAGCTCGACAACGTCGTCGTCACGCCGCATGGCATCTGCTTTACCGACGAGTGCATGCGCCGCCTGGCCGAGAGCGCGTTTCGCGCCACGCTCGATGTCGCCGCCGGCCGGACGCCACCTTACATCGTCAACCCCGAAGCGCTCACTACACGGCGCTAAGCGGGTAGCAACGCGCAATGGTCAGCTATGGCGACAGCGCCAACTCCGGCGTACTGATCGTTACCGGTGCCTCGCGGGGCATCGGCGCCGCGTGCGCGCGCCTCGGCGCGCGGGCCGGCTACAAGGTGGTCGTGAACTATGGCCGCAGCCGTGACGCGGCGCTGGCCGTGGTGGCCGACATCGAGGCCGCCGGGGGTCGCGCCATCGCCGTGGGCGCCGACGTGTCCAAGCTCTCCGAGGTGGCGCACCTGTTCGCCGAAACCGACCGGCGCTTCGGCAGGGTTACGGCACTGATCAACAATGCCGGCATCGGCGGCGCCATCCGTCCAATTGAAGAACACACCGAAGCGACTTTGAACGATCTGTTCTCCACCAACATCTATTCGTGCATTCACTGCGCGAGCGCGGCAGTGCGCCGCATGTCGCCGCGCCATGGGGGGAAGGGCGGCGTTATCGTCAACATCTCTTCGGCGGCGGCCCGGCTGGGTGGTATCCAGGGCATGGTGGCTTACGCTGCCAGCAAGGGGGCGGTGGACAGCTTCACCATCGGCCTTGCCAAGGAAGTGGGCAAGGAGGGTATTCGAGTCGTCGGCATACGGCCCGGCATGATAGCGACCGACATCCTGGAGCCTATCGGCGGCGACGAATTGATGCGGGAGACGGCACCGACGATCCCGATTGGCCGGGTCGGGCAGCCCGAAGAGATAGCGCAGGCCGCGATCTGGTTGCTCAGCCCGGGCGCTTCGTACGTGCACGGCACCACCATCGACGTATCGGGTGGCCGCTGAAGGACGCGCGAAGTCGTTTTAACGCACGTGCCAGTCCTGCGTCAGCGGCTTGGCGCCATTCAGCTCCGCGTAACCCGCACCGGTGGTGCCCAGCGGGTTGTCGCCAAAGTAGCGTTCATCCAGCGGCAGCGACGCGGGTTGCCAGCGCACATCGCAAGACAGGCGGACCCGGTTGATGGCGGTGTGGTTGTCGAGCGACCCGTGCGCCGTGTACATGCCAAACAGCGCGATGTCTCCGGCTTCGAAGTTGCGCGTGAGCAGCCGCGTGCCACGCTGTTCAGCGAACGTGATCGCGTCGCTGCCGAGGTCGGCCTTGCGCGTGTTGTCCCTGGAAATGTCGAACCCCATCATCGGGTCGATCAGGTCGCGAAAGCGGTTCGATCCTTCGACGATCACCAGTGGCCCGTCGCTGACCGGCACGTCGCCGATAGGCAGCCAGACCGTGGCGACGCGGTCATGGGCACGGGTAAAAAACGGATAGTCGAAATGCAGGCCGGTGGCGCGCCCGAACGGGCCGGCCCGAAGAAACATATAGTCCTGCGGCCGGGCCGTTTCGCCGAACACCAGCGACATGATGGCGGTCATCGCGCGGCCATGGCTGGCCGAGCGCAAGTCGGGGCCTTCGCTGACGGACTTCCAGAAGTGGCCCAGGTCCGGCTCCATTTCGGCGCGGCGGCTGGTGCCGGTCGAAATGCCGGCCTCGGCGGGCTCCGCGATCTCGCCGACCTGGACCATGCGCTGGAACACTTCACGCCGTGCGTCCATTACGGCAGCGCGTGACAACACGCCTTTGAGGAACAGATAACCGTCTTCCTGGAGGCGTGCACGCAGCGCTGGCGGGTCGCCCATCAGCCCTGCGCTGTCCGCCAGTTCGCCCACCATCGCCGACGGTACCGGCCGCCCGGTCACTCTGCAAGCTTGCATCGTTATCTCCTTCCGCCTTTAACCACGCTGTTATCGATCGACCAGAGAAAGAATCTTCACCGCCTTGTGCTGTACCCAGTGCGTCACCTTGCGGTCGAACTCCAGGTAATGCGCTTCCCGCTTGTGTTGTTCAAATGCGGGCGCATCTTTATAAATCTCGTACAGGAATACTTGCCCGGCCCGCGCCGGGTCTTCGCATACGTCAAACACCACGCATCCCGGCTCATGCTCGCGCGAGGCCTTCGCGTTGGCCACCATCTCCAGCATGAACTCCGCGTAGTGGTCCGGATGGATGCCGAATTGAACCGTCACCACAAAGGTGGCTTTGTTTGTTGTGTCGGAAGCTGTGCCCATGTCGTCTTTCGGTTTTACTTGTACGTTCGCTGCCGGTGTCGCCGCTGGTTCCGCAATTCGTCAAGGCATGACGCTGCCGCCATTGACCTCGATGATCTGGCCGGTTATGTAGCTGGACAGTTTTTCACTGGCCAGGAACAGGATCGCACCGGAACATTCGTCGGCCCGTCCCAGACGACGCATCGGTACGCCGGCACGCAGTTTTTCCAGCAGTTCGGGGCTGGTGTGACCATCGTGGATGGGCGTTTCAATCACACCGGGCGCTACCGCATTGACGCGGATTCCGTCGCTCACCAATTCCTTGGCCAATGAGCGTGTCAAGGTGGAGATATAGGCTTTGCTGGAGGCATACAGTCCCGCGCCGGTACTGCCGCCGCTGCGTGCCGCCTGGGAGGTCAGGTTGACGATGCTGCCGCCGCCTTGCCTGCGCATCATTGGCACGACATACCGGCACATCGCGATCATGGAGCGTGCGTTGAGATGGAACACGCGGTCGATCAAGTCGTCGCTGGCGTCGATCAGGGACGAGCGTTGCACAAAACTTCCGGCGTTGTTGACCAGCACGTCGATCCGGCCAAAACGTTGTTGCACTTCGGTGGCCAGGCGCTCCAGTTGCGTGGTGTCGGTAACGTCGGCGTGAAATACCGCGCCTTCGCCACCGGCGGCGCGCACACGGGCCAGCACCGCCTGCGCCTGGGCCGGGTGTGCGTTGTAGTGAACGGCGACGCGCGAGCCGTAGGCACCGAAATCGACCGCCGCGGCAGCGCCAATACCCGAGCTGGATCCGGTGATCAGCACGACCTTGTTCTTCAAATCAAACATGCCGGTCTCAATGGGTATGGGGCCGATGCAGCGCGCATTGCGGGTTAAGCCGCACGCCGAAGCCCGGCTGGTCCAGCGCCGAGGCCTTCATGCGGCCGTTCACCGGTACCGGCTCATCGAGCAGAAGGGGGTTGAACATCGGCACCACCTGATCGGCCTTGGGCGCCATCATCAGGAATTCGGCGAACGGGCTGTTGTGGCGCGTGATGACGAAGTGGTAGCTGTAGACCGACGAGCCATGCGGCACGACCATGCTGCCGTGGGCGTCGGCCAGCGCAGAGATCTTGATCAGTTCGGTCAAGCCTCCGCACCAGCCGACATCGGGCTGGATCAAATCGCAGCAGCCCATCTCAAGCAGCAGGCGAAAGCCCCAGCGCGTAGCCTCGTGTTCGCCGGTGGTGACCATCATGCCGCGCGGAACCTGGCGCCGCAGCTCGGCATAACCCCAGTAGTCATCGGGCGGCAAGGCCTCTTCGATCCACTTCAGACCGTATGCGTGCGCCGCCTGGGCCAGACGCGTGGCGTAATTCAGGTCCAGGCTCATCCAGCAGTCGAACATCAGCCAGAAGTCGTCCCCGACGCGCTTGCGCATGTCAGCCAGTTTGGCGATGTTTTTATGCAGACCTTCTTCACCCTCAGCAGGGCCGTGCTGCAAGGGCATCTTGCCGCCGATGAAGCCCATTTCCTTGGCCAGGTCCGGGCGCGCACCGGTGGCATAGAACACCAGCTCGTCGCGCACCGGCCCGCCGAGCAACTGGTGCACGGGCTCCTTGCGCACCTTGGCCAGCAGGTCCCACAGCGCCAGGTCGACGCCAGAAATCGCGTTGATCACCACGCCTTTGCGCCCGTAGTAGAGCGTGGCAAAGTACATCTGGTCCCACATCTTTTCGATGTCAGTGACACGCTGACCTTCGAGAAAACGCGCCAGGTGTTTCTCGACGATAAAGGCGCCGATCTCGCCGCCGGTGGTGACGGCAAAACCCACCGTACCGTCGCTGGCCTCGATCTCCACCACCAGCGTGCCCAGCACATTGATGCCGAAAGACTGCCGGCTCTGACGGTACTCGGGGTAACGCGCCATGGGCGTGGCGATGTGGTCGTCGATCCAGTGGTCCTTACCCTGGTCGTGGTAGTCGGCGCCGCCGCCGCGCACCGTGAAGGCGCGAACGTGACGGATGCTTGGCATGCCCATGTTTTTGTCTCCTGATCGAATCGCGTCGAAAGCACGATATTTAATCACGACAGGCGGACAGCCGGTGGGAGATGGGCGCCATCGTATCGGTGCGGCGCTGGAGCGGGTGAAGGGAATCGAACCCTCGTATGCAGCTTGGGAAGCTGCCGTTCTACCATTGAACTACACCCGCGAAGGCTCTGATTTTACTTCAGCACGTCGCCGATACACAGGAACTTGAGTTCCACGTAATCGTCCATGCCGTGGTGCGAGCCTTCGCGGCCCAAGCCGGATTGCTTGACGCCACCGAAAGGCACGTGTTCGGTTGCCAGGATGCCGACGTTGATGCCTACCATGCCGTACTCCAGCGCTTCGGCCACGCGGAAGATGCGGCCCACGTCGCGGCTGTAGAAATAACTGGCCAGGCCGAACTCGGTGTTGTTGGCCGCGTCAATGGCCTCCTGTTCGGTCTTGAAGCGGAACACCGGCGCGAACGGGCCGAAGGTTTCTTCGCGCGCGCACAACATGTCGGCCGTGGCTTCGGTCACCACAGTGGGCTCGAAAAACTGGCCCTGTAGCGCGTGGCCACCGACCGTGACCTTGCCGCCTTTGGCGATGGCATCGGCCACGTGGCGCTTGACCTTGTCCACGGCGGCGTCTTCTATCAACGGGCCCTGCATCACACCGTCCTCGAAGCCGTTGCCGACCTTGAGCGTTTTGACCTTGGCACTGAACTTGGCGACGAACTGGTCGTACACGCCGTCCTGCACATAAAAGCGGTTGGCGCAGACGCAGGTCTGGCCGGCGTTGCGGTATTTGCTGGCCAGCGCGCCTTCCACCGCCGAGTCGATGTCGGCGTCGTCGAACACGATGAAGGGTGCATTGCCGCCCAGCTCCAGCGACATCTTCTTGACCGTGGGGGCGGACTGGGCCATCAGGATACGGCCGACTTCGGTGGAGCCGGTAAAGCTGATGTGGCGCACCAGGTCGCTGGCGCAGATCGTCTTGCCCACGGCAATCGAGTTGCTGCTGTCGGCCGTGATCATGTTCAGCACGCCGGCCGGCATGCCGGCACGGATGGCCAGCTCGGCGGCGGCCAGCGCGGTCAGCGGCGTAAGTTCGGCCGGTTTGATGACCACCGTGCAACCGGCGGCCAACGCGGGCGCCACCTTGCGCGTGATCATGGCCAGCGGGAAGTTCCACGGTGTGATGGCCGCGCACACGCCGATCGGTTGGCGCAGCACCATCAGACGGCGGTTGTTGTCGAATTGCGGCAGCGTCTCGCCGTTGACTCTCTTGGCTTCCTCGGCAAACCATTCGACGAAACTCGCACCGTAGGCTATTTCGCCCTTGGCTTCGGCGAAGGGCTTGCCCTGCTCGGCCGTCATGATGCGCGCCAGATCCTCCTGGTTGGCCATCAGCAGGTCGAACCATTTGCGCAGGATGATGCTGCGCTCCTTGGCGGTCTTGCCGCGCCAGGCCGGCCAGGCCGCGTTCGCGGCGGCAATCGCTCGCTCGGCATCGGCCGGTCCGAGGTTGGCCACATCGGCCAGCTTGTGGCCATTGGATGGGTCGAGGACGTCGAAGCGCGTTGGTTGCGAGCCACCAGCGGCCGGGCTTTTGATCCACTGTCCGTCGATCAACCCATCGGTCTTGAGCAGGCTGGGGTCATGCAGCAGCGAGAGGGGAGATGTTTTCATGTCCATAGCGGGGTCATCCATCGTTGGGTTGCAAATCGGGCCCGGCCACAGGGCCGGCTCAGATCGTCGATTATCCCCGCGCCGCAAGAGGCCCCTGTCGCCACTACATCTGGTTCTTGATGCGCGCGGCCTTGTCGCCTGCCGCCTCACCGGCGTGTTCTTCCGTCGTGGCGCACGCGATAAGGGCCAGCACAAGCAGAGTCGTGGACAAGGTACGCATTAAGGCGCGCATGGCATTTAGGCCCGTCACATCGCTGGCCGACACGACGCCGGGCACCACGATAAAACCGTCGAGGTGGTAGCGCGTTATCCGTTCAGGGCTGAGCATCGGTTTTCCGACAGGTGGGCAAAACCTGATTTTGAGGCCATTGCCAACCCCGGCAAGCCGGGCATTGGTTTGCCGGGTGAACTGGTAAAATCACTGCGTCCCTACAGCATGCCTTGCGCACCCCGCGATCCAGCGCGAAAACTCGATCGGCGGGGTGCGCAA
>JANYBQ010000364.1 GCA_025360705.1 Betaproteobacteria bacterium
CAGTTGGTGTCAACCCAAGAAGCTGTCGGCAAAATCAAGGCTGCCGTAGATGCCCGTGTCAGCTCCGATTTTCTGATCATTGCGCGGACAGACGCTCGGGCAGTCGAAGGTCTGAACGCCGCGATTGAGCGTGGACACCGATTCCACGAAGCCGGTGCCGACGTGCTTTTTATCGAAGCTCCCCTCAACGAAGCCGAAGTAGTGCAGGTCTCTTCTTCGTTCCCCGGCGTCAGATTGCTGTTCAACTGGGCTGAAGGTGGCAAAACTCCACCGCTTTCCCATGAACGCTTGGCGCAATTGGGGTTTGCAATCGCAATTTTTCCGGTCAGCACGATGTTGTCCGCTATGGGCGCCATGAGGAATGCATTGGCGCGCATCCATAAGGATGGCACGCCGATCAACCTTGTATCCGAACTCATCGGTTTCAAGGAGTTTAACGATTTCATGGGACTGCCCGAGATGTACCAGTTGGAGAAGCATTACGGAAATTGATCTTGCACTTAAGCATTTCCTTTTTCATTGAAGACAGTAGGAGTAGGAATGCCAGTCACCCAGCACCCCCTCCACAGATCCGTACGTGCGGAGCTACCGCATACGGCTCCTGCCTTGGGTGGTGGGTGACTGGCATTCCTACTCCTACTGATAAATGCGGGACGGACCGTAGCAGCGCAGCTACAGACGCTGTCCTCAACGGATTAAAGGGTGGGCTCTTTCAAACGACGAAGATGTCTTGCTCGGCCCAGGCCGGCGCAGCGTTTTTGGCCGCCCCGGTGAGCGCGATGTAGCCCATCTTGTTGACGCCGGTTGGCAGGTCTTTTGGTACGCCCATCACGGTCTGGGTCTTGAACAGTGTTCCGGGCGCGAGGTCGAAGAACGGGAACTCGGGCTCGGTGCAACCCAGACACGGCATGCCGGCGCGGGTCTTCGACGATTGCCGGTTCCACAGGATCCGGTTGCAGGGCGAGTGCGTCATCGGTCCGCGACAGCCCAGGTCATAAAACAGACAACCCTTGCGCTGGCCGAATTCGGTCGCCGAAACTTTGTACGCGAAATGCATGTTGCGCGTGCAACCGGTCTGGGTAAAGCTGGAGAAAAAGGTCTTGGGACGATGGAACTCGTCGACCGCGATATCGGCGCCGCGCCCGGTGGCGATCGCGACCACGATTTGCGTGATCCAGTCTGGGTGCGCAGGGCAGCCGGGGATATTGACCACTGGCAAGCCGGACTTGGATGCGAATTTTTCACCGAGAAAACCGCCTTTGGCCCGCTTGAGGAACTGCAATCCCTTGGATTCGCTCGGGTTGGGCGCGGTAGCCGGAATACCGCCCCAGGTGGCGCAGTCGCCAACGGCGACGACATAAGTGGCTGCCGCAGCCAGTTCGTTTACCCATTGCAACATCGGTCGGCCAGCGAAGCGGTTCCATTCGCCAGTGCCATTCGGTGCAGTAACTACCGTGCCCTCGAACACAAAGATGTCGAGCGGTATCTTGCCCGAGACGCAGTCGCGCAGGAGCTTCTGCAAGTTGTCGCCGAGCTCAACGCCGAGCGACGGGTGCCAGAGAATATTGATGCCGAAGTCGGTGACGAGGTCACAGGCACTGGGCTCCTCGGCGTTGAGAAAAGACATCGTGTTGCCCGAACACGCACCTCCTTGTAACCAAAGCAAATTGGCCATTCTTCGTCTCCTGTGTCAATGTGTTGCGCCTAACCTGGAACGGGAACCAACCATGGGGCATCCACCGCAACAGTGCAATGCCGCCGGATGTGCACGCGTTGGATAGAGCAAGCGTCGTGCCATCTTTTGGCACAGCCGCGCCAGCACTGGATCCAACAAAATCAACGACTTAACAGTCTGGGTGGACTTGCTTTAAGGAAATTCGGATGACAAAGTGCATACATGGTTTGCGGACGCTACAACGCTGGCAAGCAGGTATGCACCAGCTATCGGTTCACCAGAAAGGCCGCAAGCGGCAACGGCGCACAAACGGCGCACTACGCAAACTTAACCCGACCGATTTCCGCACACCGGACACTGCACTTCCAGTGTGTAGCCGAACCAGAGCCCCATGCAACGGCTGCACCAGTGGCCATTGGTTTGCTCATCAGCCAGACCGAGTTGGCGCACCAGTGGCGTGACGCCCAAATCCTTGAAGCCGCCGGGGTCGGCAGGCGGTGACGTCAGCGCGTGCGGTAAACGGGTATTGGCGTCGCCAGGGCGTCCCAGGTATTTTCTGTCTTTCGACACGGCTTGTCTCCGGCAAATCGAATGAAGGGTTTTACAAACTTTTTTCGTCGAGCTTGTAGCGCTTGATCTTGTTGGCCAGCCCGACACGCGAGATCCCCAGCTCTATCGCTGCCCGGCTTTGATTCCACTTGTGCCGCAACAAGGATTGGGCCACCAGATAAGTCTCCATGGACTCGACTTTTTCTTTCAGGCTGCCATGCTGCGTGAGCATGCCGACCTGGTCGATGTCGGCGCCGCGTGGCACCAAACGCGCGAATTCGGGCGACATCAGATTGACTCCGAGGAACTCGCCGTCATCGGCCAGCGCCACCATGCGCCTGACCTCGTTTTCGAGTTCACGCACGTTGCCCGGAAATGGGTGTACCTTGAGGCGTTGCATGGCTTCGGCCGAGAAGCCGGCAATCCGTCGGCGTATGCTGTCCGAATACTTCTTCGCGGCGTATTGCGCCAACACCGGGATGTCTTCCACACGCTCGCGCAGCGGTGGGATATCAACCTCGAAGCCACGCAGCCGGAAATACAGGTCACGGCGAAACCGCCCCTGTTCCACCAGCGCAAGCAGAGGCTGGTTGGACGCTGCAATGATGCGTACGTTGCAGTGCCGCGTCTGGTGGGTGCCAACCGGTTTGACTTCGCCCTCTTGCAGAAAGCGCAGCAGGCTGACCTGGAAGGATGGCGAAACATCTGAAATTTCGTCGAGAAACACGGTGCCCCCGTCGGCTGCGGGAAACAGCCCCAGCCGGTCGCTGATTGCTCCAGTGAACGCGCCGCGTTTGTGGCCAAACAGTTCGGAGTGCAGCAAATCGTCGGACAAGGCGCCGCAGTTCTGCGCCAGAAACGGGAACTCCTTGCGTTTGCTGAAAAAGTGCACGGCACGCGCCATCAGCTCCTTGCCGGTGCC
>JANYBQ010000384.1 GCA_025360705.1 Betaproteobacteria bacterium
GCTGGCCGAAGATGACGCGGCGGACCCGAAACAAGGCACGGCGGTTGCCACCAAGCTGGTGGATGCCAAAGTCGTCGGCGTGATCGGTCACCTGAACTCCGGAACCACCATTCCCGCATCGGCGATTTACAGCGCTGCCGGCATTCCCCAGATTTCTCCGTCGGCCACAAACCCAAAATACACCCGTCAAGGCTTCAAGACCACCTTCCGTGTAGTGGCTGACGACACCCAGTTGGGAGGCGCATTGGGCAAATATGCCGTGACCACGCTCAAGGGCAAGAATATCGGCGTGATCGACGACCGTACCGCTTACGGCCAAGGTGTTGCTGAAGAGTTTGAAAAGGCCGTCACGGCTGCCGGCGGCAAAGTCGCTGGCCACGAATTCACGACCAACACGGCGACCGACTTCAACGCGATCCTGACCTCGCTCAAGGGCAAGAAGGTCGATATCGTGTTTTTTGGCGGCATGGACGCGAGTGCCGGCCCGATGATCAAACAAATGGCGCAACTCGGAATCAAGGCAAAGTTCATGGGTGGCGACGGCATCTGTTCGACCGAACTGCCGAAACTGGCTGGCGACGCGCTGAAAGACAACATGGTCTATTGCGCTGAAGCTGGCGGTGTTGAAGGTGAACAAAAAGTCGGCATGGACAAGTTCAAGGCCGACTTCAAAGCCAAGTACAACGCCGATGTGCAGGTTTACGCTCCGTATACCTATGACGCAACGAATCTGATGATTGCCTCCATGGTCAAGGCCGACTCGTCCGATCCTGCCAAATACCTGCCGGTGTTGGCCGCGACTTCGGACTATAAAGGTGTGACCGGAACCATCGCATTTGACGAAAAAGGCGACATCAAGAACGGCGCCTTGACCTTGCACACCTACAAAGGCGGCAAGATCGTTGACTTGGCCGTGATCCGTTAATTCGGCTCCCCGCCCAAGCAAAAAGCCCCGCTCTGCGGGGCTTTTTGCTTGGTGCCTTTTTTAGGCGCTCAAGCTGTTTTCTTCGTAACAAATAATATTGAAAACCGCGCAGGCGGCCTGCATCCGCAGCCAGAAGCCATGCATGAAGTGGATAATGCAATGCGGTGCAAAGATTGCATTTGCCGCTGCGACATTGCGGTTTAGGACTACAACCCAACTCGTGTTTTTCCGATTTTTATTGGGTGTCGTCTTGCTACTGTAGTGCGACCGACCGATATCCAGCCATGACGCCCTCACCGATCATGAGATTCGTTTTTTTCGCGCGGATACGCACACCCGGCGGGGCGGGCAGCGAAGTGGTTGCCCGATGAATCCGGGGATTCATGGCCACGGCGCGCGTTTGTCTCGCTACCTTCAATACCTTGTACCGCGACGAGTTACCGCAGCGCAATTGCGCAGGCGTATTTTCTCTGTCGCCGCCATCGCTGTTTTCACTGTTGCTGCGGCATGAGCCGGACGACCATGTTGGGTAAATCGTCCATCCTTCCCTCCTTAACCAGAGCTGCAATGCGCAAGCCGGCAAAACCCCAGCTTGCGATGCCGTCCGATGGTCGGGTACGCGCGGTTGTCGATGCCGTATTACCCGCGATCGATGGCGGGCGTTTTGCCGTCAAGCGCGTTGTGAGTCAGCCGTTCGAAGTGACTGCGCATGGTTTTACGGACGGGCATGACGTGGTGCGCATGCGGTTGTGCTGGCGCCTTGAAGGCGATGCCAACGCGAATGAAGTCGAGATGTTGCCGCAGGGAAACGACGTGTGGGTGGCAAGCTTCACGCCGCACGTGCCGGGCCGCTACTTCTACACCGCTGCGGGCTGGGTCGACCATTTCCGGTCATGGCGCCTGGAGCTACAGCGCCGCGTTGACGCGGCAGATATTTTGCTGGCGGTACTGGCGGGCGCAGCGCTTGCTGAAGAGGCGGCGGGACGCGCGCGCGGCAACGACCGCAAGGCCTTGATCAAGTGGGCCCAGGCACAGCGTAAACGTGCTGAAAGGGCAGGCATGGCCGTTCTCAACCAGATGGACAAAGTCGAAGCCGAGATCGAGTCCATCAAGACGCTTGCGCTCGACCCACAACTTGCCGAGCTTGCCGACCGTTACCCCGACCGCAACCGCGAGGTGCGGTTTGCCGCGGGCGCAAGTACCGGAGCCTCGGCCGAACTGCCGCTTACCGTGGATCGCGAACGTGCCGGCTTCAGCGCCTGGTACGAAATGTTCCCGCGCTCGGCCGCGTTTGAAGAAGGTCGGCATGGCACCTTCAAGGACGTGCAGGAGCGCCTGCCCTATATCGCGGAACTTGGCTTCGATGTGCTCTATCTGCCACCGATCCATCCCATCGGGCGCGGTAAACGCAAGGGCCGCAACAACACCCTTGCAGCCGAGGCCGAAGACGTGGGTAGCCCCTGGGCGATCGGTGCCAGTGAAGGCGGCCACAAGGACGTTTTGCCGGCACTCGGTACGCTGGAAGATTTCCAGGCACTGGTGGTGGCGGCGAATGAATTTGGTATCGAGATAGCGCTTGACATCGCGTTCCAGTGCGCACCCGACCATCCCTACGTCAGGCAGCACCCGCAGTGGTTCCGCTGGCGCGCTGACGGCAGCGTGCAATACGCGGAGAACCCGCCGAAAAAATATCAGGACATCTACCCATTCAACTTCGAGACCGACGATTGGCGCGCGTTGTGGCAGGAGCTAAAAAGCGTTTTCGACCATTGGATCGGATATGGCGTAAAGATTTTCCGCGTCGACAACCCCCACACCAAAGCATTTGCATTCTGGGAATGGGCGATTGCCGAGATAAAGCGCATGCATCCCGAAGTGCTGTTTCTGGCCGAGGCTTTCACCCGGCCCAAGGTGATGCATCGGCTGGCCAAATTGGGCTATTCGCAGTCGTATACCTACTTCACCTGGCGCCACACGCGTGACGAGCTGACCGAGTACTTCACCGAGTTGTCGCACGGACCGGGTAGCGAGTATTTCAGGCCCAACGTCTGGCCCAACACACCCGACATCCTGGACCAACACCTGCACCGGGCACCACGCGCGGTGTTCGTCACGCGGCTGCTGCTGGCCGCCACGCTGTCGGCAAATTACGGTATCTATGGGCCGGCTTATGAGTTGCTGGAACATACGCCGCGTTCGCCGGGCAGCGAGGAATATCTCGATTCGGAGAAGTACCAGATCCGGCATTGGGAACTGGACCGTCCGGACAGTCTGCGCGGCTTGATTACGCTGGTAAATCGCATCCGTCGCGGTAACCCGGCGCTACATGCCAACACGCAGTTGCGTTTTTTCGACACCGGCAACGAGCAACTGATAGCCTATGCAAAACGCGATGCCAGCGTTGGCAACTCGGTGTTGACCGTCGTAAACCTGGACGCGGTTTTCAGGCAATCCGGCTGGGTACAGATTGATGCCGCCTGGCTGGGCGCGGGCGGCCGCGAGTCGTTCGAGGTGGAAGATTTGTTGACCGGACAGCGCTTTACCTGGCGCGACGGCGGCAACTTCGTCATCCTCGATCCTGCGCTGATGCCGGCGCACGTGTTGCGCATTCATACCAGCGGCGAGCCATGAAAAACCCACCTACCCTTGCGCCCACGCCGACCCCCCAGCTGGAGGAGGCGGAAGGCGGCGCGACCACGCCGACCGACGACGCGGCGCTGTGGTACCAGGACGCGGTGATTTACCAGCTAAACGTCAAGGCCTTCCTTGATTCCAATGCCGATGGCGTGGGTGACTTCAAAGGCGTGACCTCCAAGCTCGACTACGTAAAAGAACTTGGCGTCAACACGATCTGGCTAATGCCGTTTTACCCGTCGCCTTTAAAGGACGACGGCTACGACATCTCCGACTACCACGACGTGCACCCGCAGTACGGCACGCTGGACGATTTCAAGGAGATGTTGTCCGAGTCGCACAAACGCGATTTGAAGGTGATCACGGAACTGGTGATCAACCACACCTCCGATGCGCACCCGTGGTTCCAGGCCGCGCGCCGGGCTCCGGCCGGTTCACCGGAGCGCGACTTCTATGTGTGGAGCGACACCGACACGAAGTACGCCGGTACCCGCATCATCTTCACCGATACCGAAGTCTCGAACTGGACCTACGACCCGGTTGCCAAAGCCTACTACTGGCACCGATTTTTCAGCCATCAGCCGGACCTCAACTTCGACAATCCGCTGGTGCTCGAAGCCATCTTCACGACCATGCGTTTCTGGCTCGACATGGGTGTCGATGGCTTCCGGCTCGATGCGATTCCCTACCTGGTCGAGCGTGAGGGCACCAACAACGAAAACCTGCCGGAAACCCATGCCGTTATCAAGCAACTGCGTGCCGCGCTCGATTCAAGTTACAAAAATCGTTTCCTGCTGGCCGAGGCAAACCAGTGGCCCGAGGACGTACGCGAGTATTTCGGCGATGGCGATGAATGCCACGCGGCGTATCACTTCCCGCTGATGCCGCGCATGTACATGGCGATCGCGCAGGAGGACCGCTTCCCGCTGACCGAAATCATGCAGCAGACGCCCGAGATTCCGGCCAGTTGCCAATGGACGATTTTCCTGCGCAACCATGACGAACTGACGCTTGAGATGGTGACCAGCAAGGAGCGGGACTATATGTACAGCACCTATGCCGCCGACCCGCGTGCGCGTATCAACCTGGGCATTCGCCGGCGGCTGGCGCCGTTGATGGACAACGACACCGACCGCATCAAACTGATGAACAGCTTGCTGTTGTCGATGCGCGGTTCGCCGATCGTTTACTACGGCGACGAGATCGGTATGGGGGACAACGTTTTTGTGGGCGACCGCAACGGTGTGCGTACACCGATGCAGTGGAGCCCCGATCGCAATGCCGGTTTCTCGCGCGCCGACCCGCAGCGTTTGTATTTGCCGCCCATCATGGATGCGGTGTACGGCTACGAGGCGCTCAACGTCGAGGCCCAGCAGCGCGAGCCGGCGTCGCTGTTGAACTGGATGCGCCGCATGCTGGCGGTGCGCGGATCGAGCAAGGCCTTCGGCCGCGGCGATCTTCTGTTTCTGAAGCCCGGCAACCGCAAGATCCTCGCGTATCTGCGGGTCTACCGCGATGAAGTAATCCTGTGCGTGGTCAACCTCGCGCGTTCCGCCCAGCCGGCCGAACTCGACCTCTCGGCGTACAAGGGCCGTGTGCCGGTCGAGATGCTGGGCCGCACCGCGTTCCCGCCGGTGAGTGAATTGCCCTACATGATGACGATCGCGGCACACGGCTTTTACTGGCTGCGCCTGACCACCGATGTGAGCGTGCCAAGCTGGCACCAGGAATATCTCCCCGCCGAAGACCGGCCGGTGCTGGTGTTGTTCGATAGCTGGAACAGCCTGTTCCGCGACCAGGTGGTGCCTTGGCGTATCGGCATGGCGGTCCAGACCCGTCTGCGTTTCGAAGCCGAGGTTTTGCCGCGGCATATCGAAACCCAGCGCTGGTATTCCTCAAAGGGCACGGTCATCAAGCGCGCCGCGTTATTCGATTACGCGATGTGGGAGCAGGGCGCTTTTACCTGGATGCTGCCGCTGGTGCAACTCGAAGGCCCGGCCGATTCGGTCTACTTCATACCGCTCGCGCTGGCGTGGGAAGACCGTGAGGAAGAGCGTTTCCGCGGTCTGTCGACGGCGGCCGTGGCGCGTGTGCGCCAGCAGGCCGAGGTGGGCGTGATGGCCGATGCTTTTTCCGATGAACGTTTCTGCCGCGCGATACTGGCCGCGATTGGCGCCGGACGTACGTTGCGCGCCGGCGCCGGCAGTATCCGTTTCACATCGACCAACGCCTTCGCGGAACTGGCTGGCACCGACTTGGCCGAATTGCCGATCGGCCGGCCCCAGGCACAAAGCAGCAACACCATCGTGGCGGTGAACGAGCGCCTTTTCCTGAAGGGATATCGGCGTATCGGCATTGGGGTCAATCCGGAGTTCGAGGTGGGCCGTTTCCTGACGGAAGTTGCCCATTTTCCGAACTGCGCTCCAGTGGCGGGCGCGGTAGAGTATGTCGGAGCCGATGGGCTTACGCGCACCTTGTGCCTGCTACAGGGCCACGTGTCGAATCAAGGCGATGGCTGGGTCTATGCACTGGGTTATCTACAACGTTTTTTCGAACAGCGGCGCGCCAGTGCACAGGCGCCGCCCGCCGATGCACACGTTGTACATGTAGCGCTTATCGAGACGCTCGGCCGGCGCACGGCGCAGTTGCATCTGGCGTTTGCAACGCCCGGCGCCGACGCCGCCTTCACGCCCGAGCCGCTGACCGCAACCGATGTGGCGACCTATCGCCGGCAGGCGCAAAAAGAAGCCCTGGAGACCTTCGGGATGCTTGAAGGCGCGCTCCAGCAGCTTGGCGGACAGGCACTTGACGAGGCCCGCCGGGTGCTGGCCGCCAAGGCGCAATTGATGGCGCTGATGGAGGCCGGCGGCACGGCGATAAGCGGAGCATGCAAGACCCGCATCCACGGCGACTTCCACCTGGCGCAGGTTCTGGTCACCCGCAACGATTTCGTCATCGTGGATTTTGAAGGTGAACCGGGCCGTACATTCGACGAGCGTCGCGCCAAACAGCCGCCATTGCGCGACGTGGCGGGCATGTTGCGCTCGTTCAGCTATGCAGCTGCCAGCGCGCTGCGCGAAGCCGCGCAAACCCCTGAAGAAGAGGCGCTGCTGGCACAGCCTGCGCGAGAATGGCTGGAGGCCACACGGGCCGCTTTCCTGCGAGGGTACGGTCGGGAACAAGGTCAAGGGCAGGGCGGCGAGGCGCCTGAACAGTCCCACGGGGCAGGCAGTCTGCTACCGCTATTCGAATTGCAGAAGGCTTTTTACGAACTGCGCTACGAACTCAATAACCGTCCCGATTGGGTGCGGATTCCGCTTGCCGGA
>JANYBQ010000422.1 GCA_025360705.1 Betaproteobacteria bacterium
CCGGAACAGCAGTTCAATACCTGGATCAAACCGCTAACTGCCGTGGTGCAGGACGATCTTTCCAAAGTGACAATTTTCGTCGGCAACCGGTTCAAATTGGATTGGATTCGAGCGCAGTACAGCGGCCGAATTTCGGGCACACTTGAGAAGATTTATGGTCAAACGGTCAGTCTTGAGTTAGCACTCGCCTCGCGTGAATCTGTTGTTCGAGGCGCTTTCATTCAGCATGGATCGGAAAGGGCTGCGGTTGAGGAGCCGCCCGATCTGGGCGAAGAGAAAGTCCTTACAGGACATAAAAATCGCCTTAATACGGGGTTGACTTTTGACACCTTGATAGAGGGTTCCGCGAATCGGATGGCGCGGGCTGCGGCCATGCATGTATCCGACCTGCCGGGGCATTTGTACAACCCGCTTTTTATCTATGGTGGAGTCGGCTTGGGCAAGACGCACTTGATGCACGCTGTGGGTAACCGGCTGCTCATCAACAAACCCCTGGCTAAAGTTCTCTACATCCATGCAGAGCAGTTTGTGTCGGATGTGGTTAAAGCCTACCAACGGAAAACTTTCGACGAGTTCAAGGAACACTATCATTCGCTCGACCTGCTATTGATAGACGATATCCAGTTCTTCGCCAACAAGGAAAGGACGCAGGAAGAGTTCTTCAATGCCTTTGAGGCTTTGCTGGCAAGAAAATCCCATATCGTGATGACCAGCGACACCTATCCAAAAGGTCTGGCAGATATTCATGAACGCCTGGTTTCACGCTTCGACTCGGGTCTGACGGTTGCGATTGAGCCGCCTGAACTCGAAATGCGGGTGGCTATCCTGATCAACAAAGCGCATGCCGAAGGGGCCGAAATGCCCGAAGAGGTGGCGTTTTTCGTTGCCAAGAACGTACGCTCCAACGTGCGGGAGCTTGAGGGCGCTTTGCGCAAAATACTGGCGTACTCCCGGTTTAACCAGAAAGATATCTCGATCCAGCTCGCGCGCGAAGCCTTGCGCGATTTATTGTCGATTCAGAACCGCCAAATCTCGGTTGAGAACATCCAGAAGACCGTGGCCGACTACTACAAGATCAAGGTCGCTGACATGTATTCCAAAAAGCGGCCCGCCAGCATCGCGAGGCCACGTCAGATAGCGATGTACCTGGCCAAGGAATTGACCCAAAAAAGCCTCCCGGAAATTGGAGAATTATTTGGCGGTCGCGACCATACGACGGTTTTACATGCAGTCCGCAAGATCGGTGGCGAACGCCAACAGCTCGCGGAACTCAACCAGCAATTGCACGTGCTTGAACAAACCCTAAAAGGGTGATGCCAGCTATGATTATGCGGGAAAAATCGACATGCACAACGCTGGGGACAGTTTGCGCGCAACTGGCGACTTATCCACAGTCCATGCTGTTTCGTGGAAGTTGTTCATTTCCGCGAGCAACCTGAAACATAGCTACCCACACTGTTTAAGACAGTCCAAGTGCTTGATAAAAAAGGGGAAAATGCTGATGTCCACAGATAGCAGCAATCCTTATCTACTACTGCTAAATTAAATTAGAGAAATTAAAGAAGAGGTTGACATGATCGTAATGAAAACAACTCAAGACAAAGTTCTGTCGGTTCTTCAGGCGGTTTCCGGAATCGTCGAGCGCCGCCACACCTTGCCTATCCTGGCCAACGTACTGATTCGCAAGACTGGCAGCTCGTTGCAGTTCACCACCAGTGACCTGGAAATTCAAATTCGAACTACGGCTGAACTGGATGGCGACAGCGGCAACTTCACCGCCACGGTGGGTGCGCGCAAGTTGATCGATATCCTGCGGACGATGCCGGCGGACCAGACGGTGGTTCTGGAATCGAACCAGAACAAAGTTATTTTGAAGGGCGGCAAAAGCAAGTTCACTTTGCAAACCATGCCGTCCGAAGATTTTCCGCTGGTGCAGGAGTCACCCGGTTTCGGGCCGGTATTCAGCGTGCCGCAAAAAACATTGAAAGATCTGCTTGGGCAGGTCGCGTTTGCCATGGCGGTACATGACATCCGGTACTACCTCAACGGCATTCTTTTTGTGGCTGAAGGCAAACAGCTCAGCCTGGTGGCGACCGACGGCCACCGGCTCGCATTCGCGTCGGCGCTGCTGGACGTCGAAGTGCCGCGCCAGGAGGTCATCTTGCCGCGCAAAACAGTAATCGAGATGCAGCGCCTGCTAAGCGATGTTGAAGGCGTCATCGAGATGCAGTTCGCCAATAACCAGGCCAAGTTCAGTTTTGGTGGAATGGAGTTCGTGACCAAACTGGTCGAGGGCAAGTTCCCGGATTACAACCGGGTGATCCCGAAGAACCACAAGAACCGCATCACCTTGGGCCGCCTGTCGCTGCTGGCCACTTTGCAACGAACGGCCATCTTGACCAGCGACAAGTTCAAAGGGGTACGTTTAAACATCGAACCCGGCACCTTGCGCGTGGCCTCCAACAACGCCGAGCAGGAAGAAGCCGTGGACGAACTGGACATCGATTACGCGGGCGACAGCATTGAGATCGGGTTCAACGTTACTTACCTGATCGATGCGCTCAGCAACATGGACCAAGAGATGGTGAATCTCGAACTCTCGGATGGAAACAGTTCGGCCTTGTTCACCGTACCCGAGAACGCGACCTTCAAATACGTCGTGATGCCGATGCGAATCTGATGCTTCTAAAAGCGTAGCAATACCTTGCCAAACCCGCAGCCGATGCGGGTTTGGTCGTTCAAGAGTTTGGGAAATCGTTGAAACATTCAGCCATGACAGAAGAAAACAAGCCAGTACCGACTCCAGCACAGGGAACCGACGCCGTACACACCGGTGAAAGCACCTCCGACAGTTCCAATTTTCAGCCCACGATCGACGCTAACCAGGCCGGCGCCTCCGAAGCTTATGGTGAAGGTGCGATCCAGATTCTGGAGGGCCTGGAAGCGGTGCGCAAACGTCCCGGCATGTACATCGGGGACACGTCGGACGGAACCGGTCTGCACCACCTGGTCTTCGAGGTGGTCGACAACTCCATCGACGAGTCCCTGGCCGGTCATTGCGACGATATTCTGGTAACCATCCACCCCGACAACTCCATCAGCGTGGTCGATAACGGGCGTGGCATTCCGACCGGCGTCAAGATGGACGACAAACACGAGCCCAAACGATCGGCCGCTGAAATTGCTTTGACCGAATTACACGCCGGCGGCAAGTTCAATCAAAACAGCTACAAGGTATCGGGCGGTCTGCATGGCGTGGGTGTGAGTTGCGTCAACGCCCTGAGCAAAATGCTGCGGTTGACGGTGCGCCGTGACGGCAAGGTACACGTACTCGAATTTTCCAAAGGGTTCGTGCAGAACCGGATGGTCGAATTGGTAAACGGTGTGCAAGTTTCGCCAATGAGGGTGACAGGTGACACCGAAAAACGTGGCACCGAAGTGCACTTTCTGCCGGACCTGGAAATATTCCAGATCAACACCGACTTTCACTATGAAATTTTGAGCAAGCGATTGCGTGAGCTGAGTTTCCTCAACAACGGTGTACGGATCCGTCTCAAAGACGAGCGCACTGCCAAGGAAGACGACTTTTCCGGTGCCGGCGGCGTGCGCGGTTTTGTAAACTTTATCAACAAGGGCAAGACGGTTCTCAACCCGAATATCTTCCATGCCATGGGCGACCGCCAGAGCGACCAGAACACCAATATCGGTGTTGAGGTTGCAATGCAATGGAACAGTGGCTACAACGAACAAGTGCTGTGTTTCACCAACAACATTCCGCAGCGTGACGGCGGCACCCACCTGACCGGCTTGCGCGCGGCCATGACACGTGTCATCAACAAATACATCGACGACAGCGAACTGGCCAAGAAAGCCAAGGTCGAGGTTACTGGCGACGACATGCGCGAAGGCCTGTGTTGCGTGTTGAGCGTCAAGGTGCCCGAGCCCAAGTTCAGCAGCCAAACCAAGGACAAACTGGTCAGCAGCGAAGTGCGCGGCCCGGTGGAAGATATCGTCAGCAAATTGTTGTTCGACTACCTGCAGGAACGACCCGCCGATGCCAAGATCATCGTTGGCAAAATCATCGAAGCTGCGCGGGCGCGCGAGGCGGCGCGCAAGGCACGCGACATGACGCGTCGCAAAGGCGTGCTGGACGGCATGGGTCTCCCCGGCAAACTGGCGGACTGCCAGGAGAAAGACCCCGCGCTGTGCGAGATCTACATCGTGGAGGGCGACTCGGCCGGTGGCTCGGCCAAGCAGGGACGAGACCGCAAGTTCCAGGCGATCCTGCCCTTGCGCGGCAAGATTTTGAACGTCGAAAAAGCGCGTTACGAAAAGCTCTTGACCAGCAATGAAATCCTGACGCTGATCACGGCCCTGGGCACCGGCATCGGCAAGGCCGGCGGCAGTACCGGCAGCGACGATTTCAACGTAGCCAAGCTGCGCTACCACCGCATCATCATCATGACCGATGCCGATGTGGACGGCGCCCACATCCGCACCTTGTTGCTGACCTTTTTCTACCGCCAGATGCCCGAGCTGGTGGAGCGCGGCCACATCTACATTGCGCAGCCACCCTTGTACAAAGTCAAAGCCGGCAAGGAAGAGTTGTACCTCAAGGACGGAGGCGCTCTGGACAGTTTCCTGATGCGTATCGCACTGGTGAATGCCTCCGTGTTCACGGGGGGCGATAACGGCACCGTGATCGGCGGCGATACCCTGGCCGAGCTGGCGCGCAAACACCAGGTAGCGCAAGCGGTGATCGCGCGCTTGCGCAACTTCATGGACGCCGAGGCGCTGCGCTCGGTGGCGGACGGCGTAG
>JANYBQ010000183.1 GCA_025360705.1 Betaproteobacteria bacterium
CTGCAGCACGCCGAATATGCCGGGCACAAGGCAACCGCAACGCAAGGCCTTGTAGGTCAGGCCGGCTTTCTCCAGCATGCCCTGGGTTTGCGCAACGTGCTTTTCCTCGCCGTTATGGCTGGCGCATAACATGGCAATCTGCGCCAGATCGAAACCGAACTCGGCCGGACCCCGCGCCTCCATGAACGGCAGCGCCTGGAGCGCTTTGAGGGTGGATCGTGCGAACGCCAGCCAATGGGCATCGCCCGCGTGCGCCAACAATTTGCCGTGCCGGTTGACCACCGCCACGGCACCGAAATGCAGGCACTCCAGCGTGCCGCCGCGGCTGAGCTCTATCAAAGGTACAAGGTTCATGCCGAAATTATCCACGCTCTGGCTTGCTGGCGGCGCTTGATCGGTGCCCGTTGGGGGCCAAGCCCGGCAAGACAGGCAATTTGAGCGGCCGTCTGCCAAAATGGCCCATCACTTAAACGGAGCTCACCATGCCTGGCCTGTTACCCAACGTCGACCCAACCGGATTGCTTGAGTTTTCCGTCGTCTACACCGACCGCGCGCTTAACCACATGTCGCGGAGTTTCCAGGACGTCATGACCGACATCTCGGGCATTTTGAAAGAGGTTTACCACGCACGTTCCGCCGTGCTGGTGCCTGGCAGTGGCACCTTTGGCATGGAAGCCGTGGCGCGCCAGTTTGCCCACGACAAAAAAGTATTGGTGATCCGCAACGGCTGGTTCAGTTACCGCTGGACCCAGATCTTCGAGATGGGCAAGATACCCGCCGAGTCGATCGTGCTGAAGGCGCGCCGCGTGGGCGAAGGCAAACAGGCGCCATTCGCGCCGCCACCCATCGATGAGGTGGTGGCCAGTATCCATGCCAACCGGCCCGACGTGGTGTTCGCCCCGCATGTGGAAACTTCGTCCGGCATGATCCTGCCCGACAGTTATCTGCGCGCTGTTGCTGGCGCGGTGCATGCGGTCGGCGGCCTGTTCGTGCTGGACTGCATCGCGTCCGGCACGCTGTGGGTCGATATGGTTGCCAATGGCATCGACATATTGGTAAGCGCGCCGCAAAAAGGCTGGAGCAGCTCGCCCTGCTGCGCGATGGTGATGTTGAGCGAATTGGCCCGGACCCGAATCGACGCTACGACCAGCAGCAGTTTTGCCTGCGACCTGCGCAAATGGTTGCAGATCATGGAGGCGTATGAAGGTGGCGGCCATGCCTACCACGCCACCATGCCGACCGACGCGCTGACGGTGCTGCGCGGTGTCATGCAGGAGACGCGGCGTTACGGCTTCGAGAAAGTGCGCGCGGAGCAGCAGGCACTGGGCGACAGGGTGCGCGCGTTGTTCGTCGGCAAAGGTTTGAGGAGTGTCGCGGCACCCGGCTTCCAGGCGCCTGGCGTGGTGGTGAGTTACACCGACGACCCGGAGATCCAGTCGAGCAAGAAGTTCCTGGGACAAGGTCTGCAAACCGCCGCCGGTGTGCCTTTGCAATGCGATGAGGGCGCCGATTTTCAGAGCTTCCGGGTTGGCCTGTTCGGGCTGGAAAAGCTGCACAACATCGATCGCACCGTAAGGCAATTGGAGGCCGCGCTGGACCGGATTCTGCCGCCCGCCCAGACGGCGAACCGGGAGTCGGCGCTACACGACTGAGCCAAGCGCGTGACACTGGACTCGTTGCCGTTGTTTCCGCTGGGTACCGTGTTGTATCCGGGAGGCGTGTTGCCGTTGCGTATTTTCGAGGTGCGTTACCTCGCCATGATCGGCAAGTGCCACAAACTCGGCACGCCATTTGGCGTGGTGGCGTTGACGCAAGGCTCGGAAATACAACGGCCCGCCGGCGCCGGGCCCACCGGGGACGCGTTTGCCAGCGAGTCTTTCAACGCGGTAGGCACTTTGGCCACCATCACCGAATTTTCCACGCCGCAAGCCGGCTTGATGGTGATCCGCTGCACCGGCGCCCAGCGCTTTAGCGTAAAGCGCCACGAAAAACTCAAACATGGTTTATGGATCGCCGACGCAGTGCGTTTGCCCCAAGACCAGACGATCGCGATACCGGCGGATTTAAAGCCGGTAGCCAAGGCCTTGGGCAATTTGATCAAGTCGCTTCAGGAACGCGCCGTGCCGCAGGAGCAGATGCCGCTTCAACCACCTTATTTGCTCGAGGATTGCGGCTGGGTCGCCAACCGCTGGTGTGAACTGCTGTCGTTGCCGCTGGCGCATAAACAGCGTCTGATGGAACTGGATAACCCCCTGGTCCGGCTGGAACTGGTGGGCGATATGCTGGAGCGCGGCGGCATCCTGAAATGAGCCTCCGAATCCGATGACGCATGGGCATCTGGCAGCGCTCCGCATGACGGGCTGCCAATGCATCAGGGACGATGACGATCCCCAAGTGGCAGAAATGTGTGGTACCGCACAGACCCAGTGCCACTTGCCGGAAAATACTGTTTGGACAATCTATAGCTGGAGCGTCAACATGACCCTGAGTCTCACCCCCCTGGTATCGCTGGTCGCCGGCATCCTGATCTTGGTCGTGCCGCGGCTGCTTAATTACATCGTTGCGGTGTATCTGATCGTGATCGGTATCCTGGGACTGGTCGGCGACGTTCACTTTCGCTAATCCGGTTTGGGCCGCTGCCCTGCGCGGCGATCCGCAGACCGCCCATATTCCCGTGGTGGCACTGAGAACCAGTGTGCTACGACGTGAGATAACGAGCGATTTGTACGCCGGATTCTTCCGTCAATTGACCAAGCCAATCGAAGCGGAAGAACTTCTGGAAGCGTTTGACGTGGCGCTGGGGTTGGCGAAAAGCAAACCCAGCCATTAGCGTATCGTGTGTGCGATGGCGCGCCCGGTGGCGCCGCGTTCAAAAGGACAATCACACACATGAACAAGACCGGCTTCAAGGCGTTGCGGCGCCTCGCGCTAACAGTCTTCTGCCTACTCGCCGTGGCGGGTTGCGCGAGTTTGCCCGACACCGCCGCGCTGATAGAGCGGCACGCCGGTCAAAAGGCCCAGTTCGAGACCGCGCGCGGTCCGTTGTCCGCGAAAAGAAGCGCGGCCATCGTCGAACAACTTAAAGCGAAGTCGGGCGACCTGGATATTCTGGACAAGCAGATTGCCCTGGAGCAAGCCATCAGCGACAGTCCGCTGCTGCTGGGCAACAAGGTCAAATTGCTGCAGGACGGCGCTGAAACTTATCCCGCCATGTTTACCGCTATCCGCGGTGCGCGCGACCATATCAACCTGGAGTCGTACATCATCGAAGACGACGAAATCGGGCGCCAGTTCGCCGACCTGTTGCTGGAGCAGCAGGCGCGTGGGGTGCAGGTCAACATCATCTACGACAGCATCGGCGGCATCGGTACACCCAAGGCTTTTTTCGATCGCCTGCGCCAAGGCGGTATCGCGGTGCTGGAGTTCAATCCGGTCAATCCGTTCGCGAGCCTGACGCCGTGGCTGGTCAACAACCGCGACCACCGCAAGTTGCTGGTGGTGGATGGCCGCATCGCAATTATTGGCGGCATCAATATCAGCAGCGTGTATTCGGGCGGCTCCGTGTCCGGCCTGTCGGACCAGGCTGGCAAGGACCGGAGCCCGTGGCGTGACACCGACTTGCAGCTGGAAGGCCCGGTGGTGGGTGAATTGCAAAAACTCTTCATGAGCACGTGGGAGAAACAGCGCGGCAAGCCGCTGGCCGTCAGGGAATATTTTCCGGTACTGAAAGCGGAAGGTAATGCCATCGTGCGCTCCATCGGCAGCACGCCCGACGATCCGTTCAGCCTGATATATCTCACGCTGATAGCGGCGATCGGCAACGCCGAAAAACAGATTTATCTGACCAACGCGTATTTCGTGCCCGACCCCCAGTTTTTGAAAGCACTGACCGACGCCGCCGCGCGCGGTGTGGAGGTCAAGCTGGTATTGCCCAGCCATTCCGATTCGGCGCTGGTGTTCCACGCCGGCCGCTCCAATTACTCCAACTTACTCAAAGGCGGCGTCCAGCTTTACGAACGCGCGGGTGCGGTATTGCATTCCAAGACCGCGGTCATCGACGGCGTCTGGTCCACCGTGGGTTCGAGCAACCTGGACTGGCGCAGCTTTACCGACAACGACGAGATCAACGCGGTTGTGCTGGGCCGCGAATTCGCCCA
>JANYBQ010000479.1 GCA_025360705.1 Betaproteobacteria bacterium
CTTGTGGATGGCCGTGATCCGGGTGTTGGCCGAGACGCTGGTGGCGCGCCTGATCCTGGCGTTCGGCCGGCCGGTGGGCGGGTTTGAGCCGGACAAATACCTGAAAGAAGTCACCACCAATACCGACTTCTGCAAACACGACGAAACCATCAGCTTCGTGATCGACTGCCCGCTCGGCGGCGTGGCCGCCATCAAGGCTTATCTGGACCGGCAAATGGCGGCTGGCGTATTGCGTTACGGCATGAACGTTTCCGAAACCGCACTGATGACCTGCCTGGTCACGTCGCCCTCCGGCGGCCTGCACGTGCATTTTGTCGACGGCGGTGATGGCGGCTACACCAGCGCCGCCAAGACCATGAAGGCGGTTGGCGAAAAAACCCCGCTGCGCGCGGCCTAGGCAAGTTCGCGCACGCCGACGCGCGTGGCGCTTGTCCGGTACCATGCCGCGCATGAAGAAGCCAAAAAGCACCCATCCCGACAAACTCAGCAAGAGCGAATACTACGAGCGGCTGGCCGCGTTGCAAGTCGAGCTCAACGACCTGACGCGGTGGTTGCTGCACACCGGCAAGCGGCTGGCGATCGTCATCGAGGGCCGTGATACGGCGGGCAAGGGCGGCGTCATTGCGGCGATCGCCGAGGAAATCAATCCGCGCCAATGCCGCACCGTGGCGCTGGCCAAACCGAGCGAGCGCGAGCAGACCCAGTGGTATTTCCAGCGCTACGTGGAGCACCTTCCCGCGGCCGGGGAGATGGTGTTGTTCGACCGCAGCTGGTACAACCGCGCAGGGGTGGAAAGGGTGATGGGTTTTTGCTCGAAAAACCAGGTCAAGGTTTTTCTGAAGCAGGCGCCGGTGTTCGAAAAGATGCTGGTAGACGATGGCATTCTGTTTTTCAAGTATTGGCTCACGGTGGATCAGGACCAGCAGGAAGAGCGCTTCAGCGAGCGCCTGGCCGACCCGCTTAAACGCTGGAAACTCAGCTCGATAGACGTGCAGGCCCGCGCGAAGTATGCCGAGTACGGGCTGGCGCGTGACGCGATGCTGAAGGCCACGCATACCCGCTCGGCGCCGTGGACTTTGGTGGACTTCAACGACCAGCATCGAGGCCGTCTTACGCTGATTCGCGACTTGCTGGACCGCATACCGGATCGCAAGGTAGCCGAGGTTCCCATCGAGTTTCCGCCCCTGGACCACCCGCCATTGCACGAGCGGTTTGGTACCGATCTCAAGCCCATCAAGCCGAAACGCCGATACGAGTCGACGTCCTGAGGTCGCGCGATTCTTGACCGCCACGTGTGCGGACATATCCTGAAATCACTATGCTATCGACTTCCGGCCAACCTGAAACATAACGCTAATCACAAAGGAAACAGCATGATCGTAGTCCACCACCTGAACGACTCGCGCTCGCAACGCGTGTTATGGCTTCTTGAAGAGCTGGGTCTGCCTTATGACATTGAGTTCTACCAGCGCGATGCCACCACGCGCCTTGCTCCGCCCGAACTCAAGGCCGTCCATCCCCTCGGTAAATCGCCGGTCATCACGGACAACGGGCAGACCGTGGCGGAGTCCGGTGCCATCGTGGATTACCTTATCCGGCACTACGGTAACGGGCGTCTGCAACCTTCTACCGGCTGGCCTGAATACGAGATCTACCAGCAGTGGCTGCATTACGCCGAGGGTTCGGCCATGTTGCCGCTGATGCTCAAGCTGTATGTGTCGCGCCTGGGTGAAGCCGGTGCACCGCTGGCACCCCGTATCGACAGCGAAATCGCCAACCACATGGGTTACATCGATCAGTCGCTGCAAGGCCGGCAATGGCTGGTGGGCGACGACTTGACGGGAGCCGATATCCAGATGAGTTTTGTCGGTGAGGCGGCACGCGGGCTACGTGCCGCTTACCCCAATATCGATGCGTGGGTCAAACGTTTCCAGTCGCGTCCGGCCTACCGCAAGGCGCTGGAGCGCGGTGGCCCGTATTCGATGGCCGCGTGAGGGTGGCCTGGTGGCCCGAGGGGCTCCCCAAAGCGGTTGCGGGGGTGGTGGGCGTCACGCGGACAGCGGCAG
>JANYBQ010000486.1 GCA_025360705.1 Betaproteobacteria bacterium
ACCGTTTGCAGCCCCGGCAGGTCGTAGTCGGCAAACACCACGCCGCGTACCTCAAGCTCGCGAATCGCGACCCGGATATCGTTGACCTTGAAGCTCAGTGCGGTGTGCTCCGCCTTGGTGCCGCCGGGCCGGGGAAACAGCGCGATCTCGGTGCCCGCGCAACGGTAGACGAACTTGCCGTCCGGCTTTTCACCCAAAGGCGCCAAGGCCAGCTGTTTTTCGTAGAAGTTGCGTGCGCGCGCCATGTCCTTCACCGGCAGCATGGCTGTGACCCGATTGGTGGAAAGCTCCATATCTTTACACTCCTTATACGTCGTTGCGACCGTTGGATCTGCTCTGGCAAACTTGCAGCCAGACGCCTATAGTGTTGGCGTGCAGCGAGCGGTCCGCAATACGCAGGATTGCGAACAGGCCAAGCCGGAGGCACTTATGGAAAAGATGCGGGCTTTGAGAACACAGGACTACCGCAATGGTTTAAGCCTGTTGTCCAGCATGAGCGGTGCCACCGTTGACGTGATGGGTTTTGCGCGCGCAGGCGTCAGCGAACTTACCCGCATGGTGGCCTCGGAAATTACTACGCTGTCAATTTGCGACCCGGTACGCAACACGCGCCATGTAGTGGGCAACCCGCGCGAAGCCATTTCGGCCACCGACCGCCAGTGTTTCGACCGCTACTTCAACATCCATCCACTGGTGCGTTACCACCTGGGCCACCCGCAAGGCGGCGCATGGCGCATCAGCGACTCTTTGAGCAGACGCGAGTTCCACGCCGGAGGGCTCTACAACGATTACTACCGGAGTATTGGCATACACCATGCGGTCGCGGTACCGCTGTTCGTGGACCAGGGGCTGCTGGTGAGTTTTGTACTCAACCGCGTCGGGCGCGACTTCAGCGACCGCGAGTGCGCGCTGCTCTACCTGGTGCGCGGGCCGCTGTCGGCCTTCTACCGCCAGGCGCAATCACACGCACGGGAGTCGCGCGGTTTTGCGGCATTGCCGATCACGGCGCGCGAGCGCGCCGTACTGACATGGCTGACGGCTGGCAAAACCGACCGCGAGATCGCCGACATCCTGACTGCAAACCCGCGCACGATACAAAAACACCTACAACACATCTATGAAAAGCTGGGCGTGGAAACACGCACCGCAGCGGTCATGCGCGCCATGGAGATGAGTCTGCGCCTGCCGGCGGTCGAACTGGGGGAGTAGCCTGGACCGGCTACTCACGGATCGATACGCGCCAGCGCCTCGCTGATGGCTGTCGCCTCAAATGGACGCACCAGACGCGCGGTCTCCTTGCCGTCACGCAGGAATACCAGCGTCGGCCACAGCTTCACACCGAACGAACGTCCGAGCGGGCGACCGCTGCCGTCCTCGACCTTGATATGGCGCACCTTGGGATGGTCGGCGAACGCAGTCGCAATGAAAGGTTGCGCAGCACGGCAGTGGCCGCACCACGCGGTGCCGAATTCGACGACCGAGGGGCCAGCCAACGCATTCACTTCTTCGCGTGCCGGCGCAGCGCTGGTGTATTCCTGGGTCATCCGATGCTCCTGCGCAAAGCTTTGCGCAGCGGCTATTGTGCCGGCACGATCTGCCCGTCAATGTAGTACCAGCGCCCGTCCGCACGTACGAAACGGCTGATCTCGTGCATGCGTTGCGCCCACCCCGCGTCGCGGCACCGCGCGACGAATTCCACTACGCCTGCATCACCCGCGGCCTGCGCGTGCAGTACTTCCAGGCCCAGCCACTTGAACGGCGGCAGCTCCAGTTCCCCCGGCGCGGTGGAGGGATGCCAGGTGGCCAGCAGATAGTCGATCAGGCCCAGCACGTAGGCGCTGTAACGAGAGCGCATCAGCGCCTCGGGGGTGGGCGCGTGCACACCCGCCTCCAGGCCCTTGTGCCAGGGTCCGCAACAGTCCGCATAGGGCTGCTCGCTCTGGCACGGACAGGGCGCGTGCACCGTATGCAGGTTTTTTTTCATGACCGGAGAATACGGCTTATCCGTTGCGGGCTCACAGCTGGGATTCCTTTTCACTTTTTAGCCGCTGCTCTTCAAATTTCATCAACACGGTCTACCTGGGTCCCGGCACGCACGGTTTCGAACCGGCGTCGCAGTGGTATTTTCACAAGCCGTTCAAACAACTTGGCGAAGACGACTACATCGCATTTGTGGCTTGCATCCTCAACCCCGAGCTGTTCGGTATCCACAACCAGCCCGAGCGCAACGCCGAACGCGTTGCGCGCATAAAGTCGCTCGTCAGACGTCAGTAAAAAACGCGTGGTGCGTTCGACGTGTACGGTGCAAAACCCGATCCGGATAGACAGAAAAGTCTTCCGGCGTTTTCTCGGCTTTTCGTCATATTACGAATGACTTGCGAAATGACTCGCCCATAAAAAACGGCGCCGATTCGTCGCCGTTTTTGCCGGTCTTGCCGACTTGGCTCAGTTCCAGTCGTCTCCACCGCCGCCGCCGCTTGAGCCGCCATCGTCCCAGGATGAACTGTCGGCAACGCCAAAGTCATTGCCACCCATGTCGTTAGGCTCGGCTATCGGCTGCCAGTTATTGCCACCCTGGGGCAAAGGCGCTGCGGAGTTGCCACGGTCTCCATCGGTAAAGCGATGCATCAATGCCTGGCCTGCCACCATGCCGGCGCCAAGCGCTGCACCGGTGGCCAAGCCGCCCATGATGCCGGAGCCCATGCCACCGGCTGCCGGCGCCATGCCCGGGCCGACCGGTGCGCCGCCATACGCCTGGGGTTGCATTGCGGGATTGGCCCCATAACTGTTTCCGTATCCCGCATAACCGGCCGCCGGCACCGCCGCAGCACTCCGCCGGCGCATCAAACGGGTCGCAAAAACGATAAACCCGACCAAACCCAGGCCGCCCAATACCAGCCCCCACGAAATACCCTTTTCAGCGGCGGGTTGGCGCGCGTAACCGGACTGGGACGACGTTACGTTGTTCTGTATATTGCTTGAGGCGCGCGGCGTTGCAATTATGGTCTTGAGCTTGGTTACCGCGTCCGGTTTGGCGAATGCAAGGCCGGGATCCAGCCGCTCCGCGTTGCGTAGTTCAGCGTCGGCCCTGGACAGCGAGCCTTGTTTGGCCAGCAGTTCGGCCTGCACGTAATGCGCCTTGGCGCTGTTCGGATGGTCCTTGAGTACCTGGTCCATCATGGATTGAGCCTCGATGTAACGCCCTTCCTGCGCGGCCAGGTAAATCTCGTGCATGGATGGATCGGTCGCCGCAATGACCGGCAGACTGACAAACACCGCGGTTACGGCCAGGACCAGACCCAACAATATTTTCTTGAACATGGATGTACTCCAGAATAGAAAGAATGAACGTCAAATTAGGGCTGCTTACGCTGATTTCAAGCCCCATTG
>JANYBQ010000497.1 GCA_025360705.1 Betaproteobacteria bacterium
TCCAGTCGATTATGGCTGAAGAACTATTTTTGGCGGCGCGCTGGCTGGGTTTTTGGCGGTCCGACAGGTGTCATTAGAGGGCGTTTGAGGTCATTAGATGTCGTTAGAGAAAATCGATAACTTATTGATGGAAAAGGAAAATTCTCCTCTGGCAGAGAAGGGAATGGCCGCCAATTTAGGTCATACCCCCATGATGGTTCAGTACCTTGGCATAAAGGCCGAGTATCCCGATGCGCTGGTGCTCTACCGGATGGGCGATTTCTACGAGTTGTTTTATGCGGATGCGCAGAAAGCGGCGCGGCTGCTGAACATCACGTTGACGCAGCGCGGGCAGTCGGGCGGCGCGCCGGTGGTGATGGCGGGGGTGCCGTTTCACGCGGTCGAATCGTATCTGGCCAAACTGATCAAGCTCGGCGAATCGGTGGCCATCTGCGAGCAGATCGGCGACGTCACCGGCAAGGGACCGGTTGAACGCAAGGTGATGCGTGTCATCACGCCGGGCACGCTGACCGACGCCGAACTGCTTTCCGACAAGGCCGAGTCGGTGTTGATGGCCGTCCACCAGGGGCCGCGTAACCAGTGCGGGCTGGCCTGGATCAGCGTCACGCACGGCGAGGTGCAGCTGGCGCAGTGCGCGCCCGATGAACTGGGCGACTGGCTGGCGCGTATTACCCCGAGTGAACTGGTCTACAGCGCGACGCTTACGCCGACGTTCGAGACGCGGCTCAAAGCCTGGTGCGCCGGGCTTGGCGTGGCCATGACGATGCGCGCGCAGTGGCAGTTCGACGGCGCCTTGGGACAACGCAGATTGCAGGACCTGCTTACGGTGGCGAGCCTGGCCGCCTGGAACGCGCAGGATCTGCCGCTGGCCCATGCCGCGGCGGCTGCATTGCTGGCCTACGCGGAGCACACCCAGGGCCGGCCGCTGTCGTATGTACACGGCATTGGCGTCCAACATAACGACGAACTGGTGCATCTGCCGCAGACCACGCGGCGCAATCTGGAACTTACGCAGACGCTGCGCGGTGAATCCACCCCCACCCTTTTCTCGCTGCTCGACAGCTGCATGACCGGCATGGGAAGCCGGCTGTTGCGGCACTGGATGCTGGAGCCGCGCCGCGAGCGCGCGCCGGCGCGCCAACGCCTCGAAGCGATCACCGCCCTGCGTGCCGGCCCCTGGCAGGCGTTGCGCGAGCAGATCAAGGGTTGTACCGACATCGAACGCATCACGGCACGTATCGCGTTGCGCCAGGTGCGCCCGCGTGAACTGGTGGCGCTGCAATTGACGCTAAATAAAACAGCGCTGTTACGGCCCCTGCTGCTGGAACTGGACGACTGGCTGACCCAGCTGGCGCAGCACTTGCAACCGCCCGCCGGCTGCGCCGAGTTGCTGCTGGCTGCCGTTCTGGAAGCGCCGGCTGCGCTGATACGCGATGGCGGTGTGATCGCCGCTGGCTTCGATGCCGAGCTGGATGAACTGCGCGATATCCAGAACAACTGCGACGGCTTTTTGCTCGACCTCGAACAGCGCGAACGCGCCCGTACCGGCATCGCCAATTTGCGCGTGCAATTCAACAAGGTGCATGGCTTCTACATCGAGGTGACGCAGGGGCAGGCGGACAAGGTGCCGGCCGACTACCGGCGCCGCCAGACGCTCAAGAACGCCGAGCGTTTCATCACGCCTGAACTCAAGACCTTCGAAGACAAGGCGCTGAGCGCGCAGGAGCGTGCACTCGCGCGGGAAAAATTTCTATACGAGGGTCTGCAGGACGCTCTGCAGGCCTATGTTCCGGCGCTTACGCAGGTGGCCCGCGCGCTGGCGGCGCTGGACGCCTTGTGCGCCTTGTGCGAGAGGTCGCTGACGTTGGACTGGTGCGTGCCGCTGTTTGTGAACGAACCCTGTATCGACATCCGCGACGGCCGCCATCCGGTGGTTCAGGTAAGGCTGGCCGAGACCAGCAGCGGAGCTTTTATCGCCAACCACACCGCCCTGAATTCGCGGGCTCGCATGCAGATCATTACCGGCCCCAACATGGGCGGCAAATCCACCTATATGCGCCAGGTGGCGATCATCGTGCTGCTGGCCAGCATGGGCAGCTACGTACCGGCGGCAACCTGCCGGCTGGGTCCGATCGACGCCATCCATACCCGCATCGGCGCAGCCGACGACCTGGCCAACGCGCAGTCCACCTTCATGATGGAGATGACCGAGGCAGCGCAAATACTGCATACCGCCACGTCCAGCTCGCTGGTGCTGATGGACGAAATCGGCCGTGGCACATCGACTTTCGACGGCCTGGCGCTGGCATCGGCCATTGCAACGCACCTGCATGGCAAGAGCCAGGCTTTCACGCTGGTCGCCACGCATTACTTCGAGCTGACCGAGTTCCCCGCGACGCACCATGGTGCCGTCAACGTCCATGTGAGCGCCGCGGAAGCGGGCCGCGACATCGTGTTCCTGCATGAAGTGCAGCCCGGTCCCGCAAGCCGCAGTTACGGCATCCACGTGGCGCGCCTGGCCGGCATGCCGGCAACGGTGCTCAACCACGCGCAGCACGCACTGGAAACGCTGGAGCACAGCGCCACGGCGAGTCAGGCGCAGGTGGATTTGTTCGCCGCTCCGCCTGTCAAGGAGTCCGCCGGTCCCAGCGCGGTGGAGAAAGCGGTGGAAGCGCTGAACCCGGATGCCTTGAGCCCGCGTGAGGCGCTGGAAGCGATTTACCAGCTCAAGAAAATCGGAGCGGTCAAATAGCGTCGGCGAACAACTGAATGGTCGGCATGCAGATTGTGAATACTCGTACCCATGTGATATTCGTCATTTCCGGTCTTGGTGTGATTGAATTTTTCCTCGGAATTTGGCCCCAAGGATGGCTCCACGTACTGAAGCAGCCGCAAGTTGGCGCGCGAACTCGGGCGACGTGTCGTTCTCTGCGGTACAGCGCATGTGGCGCAAGCATGGCGTGCATCTGCACCGGCTGGACACGCACAGGGTCTCCAGCGACCCGGCCTTGGAGACCAAGGCGGTCGGCCATCAGAGGTCCAGCACCAGTTTCTCGGTCTTGCTGCCCGAGCAGCAGATCATCATGACCTGATTGGAAGCCTGTTCCTCCTTGGTAAGAACCAGATCCTTATGGTCCGGGATACCTGCGAGCACCTTGATTTCGCATGTGGCGCATACGCCTTCCATGCAGGAATACGGCGCGTCCACGCCGGCCTCCAGCAAGGCATCCAGGATCGTCATCCCGCGCGCGATCGGAATCACCCGGCCCGAACGGGCGAGCTCGACCACGAATCCGCCTTGGGCGAAAGGCGCCTCCTTGGCGGCGAAGTATTCGACGTGAACCTCCGGTGACGGCAATTTGTCGCAGGCGCGCTCGAACGCTTCCAGCATCGGTATCGGCCCGCAGCAATACAGATGGGCATCGCTCTTAACATTGTCCACGACCGATGCCAGATTGAGCATGTTCGACACGGAGCCTTGGTCGAAATTGAGATGCACGTTGCCCGCGTTAGTGCTTCGCAATACATGCAGCCGGTCCAGGTAGGCGGCGGTCTGGCGCGAACGCGCGCTGTAGTACAAGGTCCAGGGCCGCTTCAGCACCGTCAGCCGCTCGATCATGCAAAGAATCGGCGTAATGCCGACACCGCCCGCGATGAAAACCGAAGTGGGTGCGTCTTCCACCAGCCGGAAATTGTTGCGTGGCGCGGACACCGCAAGCATCGCGCCGACCTTCAGGTTTTCATGCATGAAGCGGGAACCGCCCCGGCTCGCTGCATCCCGATTCACCGCGATGACGTAGCGGTAGCGCTCCTCCTGCGGGTTGACCAGTGAATAACTGCGTAT
>JANYBQ010000516.1 GCA_025360705.1 Betaproteobacteria bacterium
CCGTCGCGCAAAATCGCTACGCGGTCGGAAACTTCCAGCGCCTCCTCCTGGTCGTGCGTCACAAACAGCGTTGTGACGTGGATTTCATCGTGCAACTGCCGCAGCCAGCGGCGCAATTCTTTCCGCACCTTCGCGTCCAGCGCGCCAAAGGGTTCGTCGAGCAGCAGCACCTTGGGCTCCACGGCAAGGGCCCGCGCCAGCGCGATACGCTGGCGTTGCCCGCCCGATAGCTGCGACGGGTAACGATCGGCCAGCCAGTCGAGCTGCACCAGGCCCAGCAGGTCGTGCACCTTTTGCTTGATCTGCGTGTCGTTGGGCCGTACGCCGCGCGGCTTGACGCGCAGGCCGAAGGCCACGTTCTCGAACACCGTCATATGGCGGAACAGCGCGTAATGCTGGAACACGAAACCGACCTGGCGCTCGCGCACGTGGACCTCGGTGGTGTCCTCGCCGCTGAAGGCTATGCTGCCCGCGTCGGCGCTCTCCAGTCCCGCGATGATGCGCAGCAGCGTGGTCTTGCCGCAGCCCGACGGGCCCAGCAGCGCCACCAGTTCGCCCGATTCAATGTCCAGGCTTACATCGCGCAAGGCGTGGAAGTCGCCGAACTGTTTGCTGACATTGCGGATTTCTATGCTCATGGTGTTTCCTGAACCGAATACGGCTTGTCCGCCGCTATGGAAAGAGCGTCCTGCGCGAATGGAGCCGACGCTGCTCGCGGCCGTTCGGGCGAGAAGTTCGCGATGGTTCTCATCTCGCGTTCGTGCCGCCACTCCACCACCGACTTGATCAGCAACGTGACCAGCGCCAATAACGCCAACAAGGATGCCACCGCAAATGCCGCCACCGACTGGTATTCGTTGTACAGAATCTCCACGTGTAGCGGCATCGTATTGGTCTGCCCGCGAATGTGGCCCGACACCACCGACACCGCGCCGAACTCGCCCATGGCGCGCGCGTTGCACAAAATCACGCCGTAGATCAGCCCCCACTTGATGTTGGGCAAGGTCACGCGCCAGAAGGTTTGCCAGCCGGTGGCACCCAGCACGATGGCGGCCTGTTCCTCTTCGCTGCCCTGCGCCTGCATCAGCGGAATCAGCTCGCGCGCGATGAAGGGGAAGGTGACAAAGATCGTAGCCAGCACAATGCCGGGGACCGCAAAAATTATCTTGATGTTGTGCGCCATCAGCCAAGGCCCGAACCAGCCGTTGGCGCCGAACAGCAACACGTAGACCAGGCCGGCCACCACGGGCGACACCGAGAACGGCAGGTCGATCAGCGTGGTCAAAAATGCCTTGCCGCGAAACTCGTATTTGGCAATCGCCCAGGCCGCGGCGATGCCGAACACCAGATTCAGCGGCACTGCGATCAGCGCCGTGATAAAGGTCAGTCGGATGGCCAACCAGGCGTCGGGTTCCCGGAGCGCTTCTAAGTAGGCTCCGACGCCCTTGCGCAACGCCTCGGTAGCTACGGCCGCCAGCGGCAACACCAGAAACAGGAAGATAAAGGCCAGTGCCACGCCGATCAAGGTGGTGCGCACCCACGCCGGCTCCGAACTGGCGCCCGCCTTCGCGGTGGAACGCGCCGGGTTTCCCCGCGCCGGATCTTTTGTGCCGGGGGCCGCACCGGCTGCGCTTGCGTTCGCGCTCATGACGCTGCTCCTGAACGCCGCCGCTGCCACGCCTGCAGCGCATTGATCACCAGCAACAGCAAGAACGAAATGAGCAGCATGACTAGCGCTACCGCGGTCGCCCCCGCATAGTCGTATTGCTCCAGCTTGCCGATGATGATCAGCGGGGTGATCTCGGACACCATGGGCATGTTGCCGGCAATGAAAATCACCGAGCCGTATTCACCGATAGCGCGCGCGAAAGCCATCGCAAAACCGGTCAGCAGCGCCGGGGCGATCGACGGAAAGATCACGCGCGTAAAGGTCTGCCAGCGTGTGGCGCCCAGGCAGGCCGCCGCCTCTTCGAGCTCTTTCTCGGTGTCTTCCAGCACCGGTTGTACGGTGCGCACCACGAACGGCAGCCCGATAAAGATCAGGGCAATCACCACGCCGGCCGGCGTGAATGCCAGCTTTATGCCCAAAGGTTCGAGGTACTGGCCGATCCAGCCGTTACCCGCCAACAGCGCGGTCAGCGCAATGCCGGCCACGGCAGTCGGCAATGCAAACGGCAGGTCCACCAGCGCGTCCACGATGCGCTTGCCCGGAAACTTGTAGCGCACCAGCACCCAGGCGATCAGCAAACCGAACACCACATTGACCAGTGCGGCGAACAGCGATGCGCCGAACGTAAGCCGGTACGAGGCCAACACACGCGGACCCGACACCGCCGCCCAGAATTGGTCCCACGTCAGCGTGAAGGTCTTGAACACCAGCGCCGAGAGCGGGATCAGCACGATCAGGCTCAGATAGAAAAGGGTGTAGCCCAGCGTCAGGTTGAAGCCAGGCAATACGCGTCGCTTCCTGCGGTTGCGCGCGTGCCTATCGGCCGGCCACAAGGGCGCGGAAACAGCAGCGCTAGTCATCGGCTGGAAGAGATATTCAGCGCGCTTACTTGACGGTGTACAACTTGTCGAACTGGCCGCCATCGTCGAAGTGCACTTTCTGCGCCTGGGCAAACGAGCCGAAATACTCCTCTGCCTTGAACAACTGAATCGGCTTGAAGGTAGCGGCGTACTTTTTCAGAATCGCGGCCGAGTACGGGCGGATGGCATGTTTTGCGGCGATTTCCTGTGCCTCGTCGGAGTACAGATAATCCAGATACGCCTTGGCCAGATCGCCAGTGCCTTTCTTGGCAACCGTGCGTTCAACGATCGCGACCGGATTTTCGGCCACGATGCTGGAGGACGGGTAAACCGCATCGACCTTGCCGGCTCCGAACTCCTTGTCCACCGACAGCACTTCCGACTCGAAGGTGATCAACACGTCGCCGATATTGCGTTGCAGGAAGATGGTGGTGGCATCGCGCCCGCCCTTGGCCAGCACCGGTACGTTCTTGTAAAGCTTGCCCACGAACTCGGCCGCCTGAGCGTCGCTGCCGCCTTTTTTGCGCACCGAGCCCCAGGCCGCCAGATACGCCATGCGCCCATTGCCGCCGGTCTTGGGATTGACCACGATCACCTGTACGCCGGGCTTGACCAGGTCGTCCCAATCCTTGATGTTCTTGGGGTTGCCGTTGCGTGTCAGGAACAACATGGTCGAGCTGGTGGGCGAAGCGTTGTTGGGGAAACGCTTGGCCCAATCCTTGGCCACGACGCCGGTGCCGGCCAGGAAGTCGATGTCGGTGGTGGTGTTCATGGTCACCACGTCGGCGTCCAGACCATCGTTGACCGCGCGCGCCTGGGCGCTGGAGCCGGCATGTGCCTGGTCTACCTTGACGTCCTTGCCCGTGGTCTTTTTGTAGTGGGCGATAAACGCGGTGTTGTAGTCCTTGTAGAACTCGCGCGCCACGTCGTAGGAGGCGTTGAGCAGGGTTTGGGCGGAACCTATGCCGCTGACGGCAAGGGCCAGCACAGCCAGCGAATAACGAAGCGTTTTTTTCATGCGAGTTCGAAGTTGAAATAAGAAGTGATGGACGGGGTCGGCACGGGTTTGCGCAGGGGCAAAGGCCGAATCCCCGGCAAGGGACTTGCAGCCCACCAACCGGATGGGGCAATAGGGGTCATGGGTGGTCATAAGACGCTCGGGATAGATGCAAGAGGGGCTGGGCATGGCGGTTAGAAAGGCATTGTGGGCGCCCTGCCCTGGATATCAAACTACTTAGTTTCGATTTACTTATGCTTGATCGCCCTTGGTGAAAAGCCCACGCCGGTCGCCTACATTAGTCGATCATTTTGAAAGACAGTTCTTCATGAAGAGATTGAGTGTCAAAGCGATCGTACTTGGCGCATTGGTAATGATCGCGCTGGACCTGCTGACCGGCGTTGTGTCCTATATCGTTTTTGGCGGTGACGCCCTGCAGCCAGGCGCCACGCCGGAAGATATAAGAACGGTGGCTGAACGGCTTCAGCAGAATGACGGTTATCTGTTGACCGCGCTGGTTTTCGGGACCGCGACGACGGTCCTTGGCGGTTATGTGACGGCCCGGATGGCCCGGCAGCTGCCGCTGCTCAACGCGTGTGCGCTGGGCATCGTGGGTGTTGCCATCGGCCTGGTGCTCAGTGGCCCCGGCGATAGCCCCCTGTGGTTCGATGCCATCGGTTACCTCGTAATCGTTCCCGCGGCGATAGTCGGCGGGTATCTGGGGAAACGCGCACGCACCGGATAGGGATTCAAAACGAGATGCTTGTTTACACTGCGGCCATGCTCCCAATCCCTTTATCGCCTCGGGTATTTCCATACTTGCGCTTGACAACCGGCGGTAAGGCTCTGGGCTGGGTGATCACTTTCAATTCGAACAGCTAGGATTCATTTCTATGCCAGCTTCTTCAACCGATATTGGGTCTACGACTACTGCGGCCGCCGCAACTGTTCCACGGACAGGCGTTCGATATCCAGCCGTTTGCATCCGCGCTGGGCGCCGAGGTGCTGGGGCTTGACCTCGGCCGACCTCTGTCCGCTGACGATTTCAAGCGCATTCACCAAGCCCACCTGGACCACCACATGCTGGTGTTCCGCGAGCAGCGCATAAAACCGCAACAGCAAATCGCTTTCAGCCGCCGCTTCGGCCCGCTGCGGATTCATGTGCTGAACGATTTTCAGCTGGCCGGGTTCCCCGATGTGCTGATCGTCTCCAACATCAAGGAGGGCGGCACGCCCATCGGGCTGGGGGACGCCGGCGCGTTCTGGCATTCGGACCTGTCGTACATGGAGCAACCCAGCCTGGGGCGAACCAACACGCGGCCTATGACGCGTTGCCCACGGCATTGAAGGAAACGAATGCGCCGCTGCGTGCCGAACATACCTATCTGGCACGTTACGAGGTGCCGCGCGATTTTGGCCGAACTTTTCGCGCGCAGCACGCGTGCCGAGCTGGTGCAGGGGCACAGGTGGGCGCCACACGACCGGGCGTTCTGGGACAACCGCTCGGTGATGCACCTGGCCGCTGGCACGCCCGACCATCTACGCCGCAAGTTGTACCGCACCACAGTGGAGGGCGATATGCCGTTTTGAACGCGCGCCTACAGGTTCGCATTGCATTTGCTACTTGGTGATTCGAGCGAGCACACGCAGCGTCCCAATTTGGACATGATTCAACCGGTTCAACCAGCACCCCCATAGCTGGTAGGCTCTCGGAACAGCCAACAAGCAGTTTAAAAATGTGTGCCGATTTGCCTTCGCCAATGTCAATCCAGGATGACTGGGCTGTCGCCCTGATAAAGCTGGCTGATCTTTTCGGCTTGACGGAGCCCGGTATTCGACATGTGGGGATGGTGGATGCCAGGTGCCGGCCGCGCGTACTTGCGGCCGTGCAGCATTTGCCAATGGCGCTTGACCGCGCTGGTCCGATCGCCCAGCCAATATGCGAAATACTGTTGCGGCTGCAGCACCTGCTTCATTGGTCACAGAATCCGAACTACACCGACCAGGATTTTCTGCGTGGCTATGCGTACTGCGAGCTAGTGGGCCCGCACGGGCACATACAGCATCGCGAACTGGCGCTCGGATTGTTGCTACTTCAGCCGCGGATTACTTACCCTGAGCACGCACATCCGGCCAAGGAGACTTACCTGGTGCTGAGCGGTCACGCGCAGTGGAAGCAGGGCGACGGGAGATGGCGAGCGCGTGGACCCGGCGATTTGATAACGCATGCGTCGGCGGAGTCTCATGCGATGCGAACTAAAACCGAGCCATTGCTCGCGGCGTACCTTTGGCAGGATCACCTGGACGTGAGTGCCCAGCTTTTAAATCCCGTACTACGCGGGACCAGAGGCATTTCGCCAACCCGCAAGAACCACGACCCCGCGCAGTAAATTTATGACGCCGGGTGTTGCAAAGTCATTGACCTTCATCTGCACGCCCGCCTCGCGCGCACAGGAAGTCGGGCGTTGCCTGGGCGTGCAAGCGGGCGAGCAGCGCCTGCGCGAAGTCGTGTCCAGCGGCGGCTTCACGAGCTTGCGGCGCGCCGCGCGGACGCCCTTCAACCTGGTGCTGGAAGCACGGCCATGATGGGGCCCGGCGCGCCCACCGACCCCGGCACGCCGATGCTGTGCCCGCGCTGCCGGCATCCGAACCGGGCGCAGGCGAAGTTCTGCGACGAGTGCGGCGCGGCGGTACAGGTCACGCGGGCTTCGCCGGTGCTGCCGCGCGATAACACGGCACCCGATATCGACCGCGCCGACCGCCGCCAGGCGACGGTGCTGTTCACCGACATCAGCGGCTACACCGCGCAGTGCGCGCGCAGCGACCCAGAGCAGGTGCAGGCGCTGCTGGGCCGTTTCTACGCGGCGATGGACGGCGTCGTCGAGGCCTACGGCGGCCGCGTGTTCGACCGCGCCGGGGATGCGGTGATGGCCGTCTTCGGCGCCCCCGTGGCGCACGGTAACGACGGCGAACGCGCGGTGCGCGCCGCATTGGAAATGCATTCCGCCGCCGCCGGCCTGGCCGACTGCGACGGCCAGCCGCTGCGGCTGCACATCGGCATTGCCAGCGGCGAGGTGGTAGCGGCGGTGATCGGCGCGGGCGGCAAGTCCAAGTACTCGGTGACCGGCGACACCGTCAACCTCGCCGCGCGCCTCGACGCATTGGCGGCCGCCGGCGACACGCTGATCGCCGACGCGCTGTACCGGTCGCTGGCCCGCGTGGTCGAGGCCCGCTCGCTGGGCGAACAGGCGCTGAAGGGCCTGGCCGTGCCGGTGCCGGTGTGGCAGGTGACGGGGCTGCGGGCCGCCGCGGGCGAACGTGCGCCCCTGGTCGGCCGCGACGCGGAGCTGGCACGGTTGATGGCGGCACTCGAAACGGCTCGCGATTCGAGTCTGGGCCTAACGATCATTCTGCGCGGCGATGCGGGCATCGGAAAGTCGCGACTGCTCGAAGAATTTCGAGCGCGGGCCGCGGCCTTGGGTTTCGGCACAGCGGCGGGGCAGGTGCTGGATTTCGGGGTCGGCAGAGGGCAGGATGCGGTGGCGAGCGTGCTC
>JANYBQ010000529.1 GCA_025360705.1 Betaproteobacteria bacterium
GAGCACGCCGCTGGCCAAGCTTTTACTGGCAAACATGCACCCGCTGATGTTGGCGGCGCTGCTGTACCTGGGTTCCGGTTTCGGGCTGGCGTTGCTGCGCGTATTGCGGCGTCAGGCCAGCCTATTGCCAAGCGGCAGGGAATGGTTCTGGCTGGCAGGGGCCGTGCTTGCCGGTGGCGTGGCGGGGCCGGTGTTGCTGATGCTGGGGCTCTCCGGTTTCAGTGCATCCGGCGCTTCCTTGCTGCTCAATGGCGAAGCGGTATTTACCGCGTTGCTGGCCTGGTTCGTCTTCAAGGAAAATTTCGACCGCCGCATCGCGCTTGGTATGCTGTGCATCGTCTGCGGGGCCCTGGTCATCGGTTGGCCCCGCAGTGCCGGGCCGGGCGGTGGCAGCGTGAACTCCGCGTTGCTGATCCTTGCTGCTTGTCTGGCCTGGGGCATCGACAACAATCTGACGCGTAAAATTTCGTTGACCGACGCGAGTTTCATCGCGATGTCCAAAGGGCTGAGCGCGGGAGCCGTCAGTCTGCTGCTGGCCTGGCTTGGGGGCGCGACCTTACCGTCGCCCATATGGGCCGCGCAGGCGATGTTGCTCGGCTTCACCAGTTACGGCGCCAGCCTGGTGCTGTTTGTACTGGCGTTGCGTCACTTGGGCACGGCACGAACCGGCGCCTATTTTTCGGTTGCGCCTTTTGCCGGGGCCTTGTTGTCGGTGCCATTGTTGGGCGAGCCGGTCACGGCTTCACTATTGCTCGGCGGCTTGCTGATGTCGATGGGGGTCGTTTTGCACCTGAGCGAGCGCCATGTGCATGATCATGGCCATACAGCGACAACCCACGACCACGAACACGTACATGGCGATGACCCGCACCATTTTCACGAACATGCCGGGCCAGTGGCTCCCGGTGAACGCCACAGTCACGCGCATGGTCACGAACCGCTGCGTCATGCGCACGCCCATTTCCCGGACGTCCATCACCGGCACGTCCACTGACACACTCAAGGAATGACATGCGCATCAAGGAGCTGAATGCCGCAACGGGAGCGTTGATACTTTCGGCCTTGAACTGGGCCGCGAGCGACGGTGTTATGCTGCGCCAACTTATATGTTGTCAGCCCTTCGCCGCACCCGTCTGACCACTGCGCTGGTTGCGCTGCTCAGCCTGCTGTTCATGCAGTTGGCGGTGGCAGGCTATGTTTGTCCGGGGGCCAGCTCAAAGGCAACGGAAGTGGCCACTATGGTCCAGTCCGGCATGCCCTGCGCCGACGTGGCGTCCATGGCGATGGAAGATGCGCAGCTGAATTTGTGCAAGGCGCATTGCCAGTCCGGTCAGCAGTCAGCCGACACCTACCAATTGCCGTCGCTGGTGGCCTTTGCCGCTGTCCTGGCCGCATACCCTCCCTCGGTTGCCGCCCTCGTCCCTGTGGGGGTAAGGTTACAGACGCCACTTCTAAGGCGTTCCACGGCCCCGCCGCTGGCCGTGCGCAATTGCTGTTTTCGTATTTGACCTCCCCGACCGTTTAGTTCCTGCCGGATGCATTTTGGGTGCGTCAGGCAGGCCCATACGCGTGTCCTGGAAGTCTTATGTCCATATCGTTTGCCATTTTCCGGGCCGCCTTGGCCGCCCTTGTTTTTGCCGCCGGATCGCCGTCTTGGGCGGCCGATCCGTTGACGCTCAATGAAGCGCAGCGTATTGCGGTGCTGCGCTCCCGGCAACTGGTTGCCGATTCGGCGCTCGCAAGCGCGGCCCGCGAGCAAGCGGTAGCGGCCGGGCAGTTGCCTGACCCGGTGTTCAAGGCGGGCCTTAACAGTCTGCCTATCAGCGGGCCCGACCGTTTCAGCCTGACGCGCGATTCCTTCACGATGCTTTCGGTCGGCGTGATACAGGAGTTCACGCGCAAGGACAAGCGCAATGCCCGGTCGGCGCGCTTCGATCGCGAAGCCGAAGCGGCCGAGGCCGGCCGCTTGGTGGCGCTGACCCGGCTGCGGCGCGACACCGCAAGCGCCTGGCTGGACCGCTACTACCAGGAGCGCATACAGGATGTTCTGAACACGCAGCGCGCCGAGGCCAGCCTACAGATTGAGGCAGCCGACGCCGCCTACCGGGGTGGACGTGGCACGCAAGCCGACGTGTTTGCCGCGCGCTCCGCCGTCGCTCAGATCGACGACCGCATACGCAGGAACGAAAGTCAAGTCGCGATTGCAAAGACCAGACTGGCGCGCTGGGTTGGCGATGACGGCGACCGTGCCATCGGCGCGCCGCCTGGCCTTACCGAGGTACCTCTTGAGGCGGGCAACCTGGAGACCCAACTCGAACACTATCCCCGGATCGCGTTCATGGCCAGACAGGAGGCGGTTGCGCGCGCCGAGGCAGACATTGCGCAAAGCAACAAACAATCCGACTGGAGCGTGGAGTTGACTTACAGCCAGCGCGGCCCGGCCTACTCGAACATGATCTCGTTGAATGTCTCGATTCCGCTGCAATGGGATCGGAAGAACCGGCAGGACCGCGAGCGGGCGGCCAAGCTCGCGCTGGCGGAGCAGATACGGGCGCAGCGCGAAGAGGCCACGCGGGAAGATGTGGCTGAGGTCCGTAGCTGGTTGCAGGAGTGGCAAGGCAACCGGGATCGACTGGTGATTTTTGACAAGGCGTTAATTCCGCTTGCCGCCGAGCGCACGCGCGCTGCGTTGGCTGCGTACCGCGGTGGCAGCGGCCCCTTGAGCGCAGTGCTGGAAGCGCGGCGCACGGAAATCGACACGCGCCTGGACCGCTTACGGCTGGAGATGGAAACAGCCAGCCTGTGGGCGCAGCTTAACTACCTGATCCCTTCCGGACTCGATGTTGCCGCACTGGATCGGTCGACTGCGGCAACGGAGAAATAAACATGAAACCCAAGACTTTACCGATCGGTTTATTCGCCGTCGCCATACTTGGCGCTGCCGGTTACAGCCTGTACGCCGTGGGCATGCAGCGCGGAATGGGAATGGCCGCCTCGCCTTCCAGCGCCAATGCGACAGCACCACCTTTCGCGGCCGTGACAAGCAGGGCGCCGGCCAACGAGTCGGGCGAGGACGCGACCCGGCGCCATATCGCCGCCGGCATCAAGGCCGGCGACATCGACCCCTTGACCGGAAAGAAAATTCTTTATTACCGCGACCCGATGGTGCCGGGTAACAAGTTCGACAA
>JANYBQ010000530.1 GCA_025360705.1 Betaproteobacteria bacterium
TCGATGGGCCTGATTTCGCTGCCGATCATGCTGCGTTACGGTTACGACCGGCGCGTGGCAAGCGGCGTGATCGCCGCGTCGGGTACCTTGGCGCAAATCATCCCGCCATCGCTGGTTCTAATCGTGCTGGCGGACCAGCTTGGCCGCAGCGTCGGGGACTTGTACAAGGGCGCCTTCATTCCGGGATTCGTGCTGACCGGTTTGTACATTGTTTACGTCGTGGTACTGAGCTTCCTGCAACCTCAGACCGTCCCCGCCCTGCCGGCCGCGGCACGTACGATTCGTGAGGACAACGGCACTGCCGGCCTGCGCTCCCTGTGCGTGCTTTTTGTGTTGTCGGTGCTGGCCGCCGTGGGGTTCGCGAAATCACGCCCGGACTCCGTGCCGCTGGACGAGCTGATCGTGACTTCCATGTGCGTGGGGGTGGGAGTGGCATTTGCCGCATCGCTGGTCAACAAGCTGGGCAAGCTGGGGCTTCTTTCGCGCATGGCGGAACGTGTCACCTTCGTGCTGATACCACCACTGGCGTTGATCTTCCTGGTGCTGGGCACCATTTTTCTGGGCATTGCGACGCCGACCGAGGGCGGCGCGATGGGCGCGACCGGCGCGCTGGTCATGGCGCTGGCACGTAGGCGCATCGACCTCAAGCTGATCCGTCAGGCCATGGACTCCACCATGAAACTGTCGAGCTTCGTGTTGTTCATCCTGATCGGCGCCACGGTGTTCAGCCTGGCCTTCCAGGGCATCGATGGGCCCAAATGGGTGGAACACCTGTTAATTGGATTGCCCGGCGGCCAACTCGGTTTCCTGATCGTGGTCAACATTCTGGTATTCGTGCTGGCCTTCTTCCTGGACTTCTTCGAGCTGGCCTTCATCCTGATCCCGTTGATCGGACCGGTGGCGGAAAAACTCGGCATCGACATGATCTGGTTTGGCGTGTTGCTGGCCGTGAACATGCAGACCTCGTTCATGCACCCGCCGTTCGGTTTTGCGCTGTTCTACCTGCGCAGCGTGGCACCGCATGAGGACTACACGGACAAGGTGACAAAGTTACCCATTAAGAAAGTCACGATCGAGCAAATTTACTGGGGCGCCGTGCCCTTTGTGCTGATCCAGATTTTGATGGTCGGTCTGATCATTGCTTTCCCGGTTTTGGTAACCGGCGGACTGACCAAGGAAGTCACGATTGACGGCAACAAGGTGCTGCTGCAACTACAGGCCGACGATCAACGTCAGAAGGCAGCAGCGGAGGCAGCCACCGCACCAGGCGCCGATGCATCGGCCGCCAGCGCAACGCTGCCGGGAGCCTCCGCTCCATCCGGAGGTTCGGGGCAGGAGTCCGAATCAAATGACGAGTCGATGAAAGCCTTGATGGATTCGGTGAAGAAAGACGAACCTAAAAAGCCGTGACGGACAGCCAACAAAAAACCCGCCGAAGCGGGTCTTTTGTTACCAGCGGTGAATCGGGTCCGACCCGAACCCTCCTGTCACAATTTCTGGGCCTGCATGAAACCGTCGATAGCCGCCTCGTTGAAGCGGAACCACAGATTCGCGTCGCGCCGGTAGTTGGCGTAGTCGGTGTAGATTTTCTTCCATGCCGGGTTGCTGGCGTTGAGATCGCTATACACCTGCTGTGAAGATTTGAAAGCCGCCGCCATCACATCGTTCGGGAACTTGCGCAGCTTGGTGCCCTGACTCGCCAATGTTTTTAGCGCCGCGGGATTCAGGTAATCGTATTTGGCCTGCATATCGGTGTGCGCGAAGGCCGCGGCCGATTCGATGATGGCCTTGTACTCGGACGACAAGCCCTCGTACGCCTTCTGGTTGACGTAGAGCGACAACTGTGGGCCCACTTCCCACCAGCCGGGGTAGTAATAATACGGCGCGACCTTGTTGAAGCCCAGCTTGAGGTCGTCATACGGGCCCACCCACTCGGCTGCGTCGATCGTACCTTTTTCAAGCGACTGGTAAATCTCGCCCCCGGGAATATTCGATGGCACCACACCCAGCGCCGCGATTACCTTGCCGCCAAAACCACCGACACGGAACTTGAGACCCACCAGGTCCTTGAGGGACTTGATTTCCTTGCGATACCAGCCGCCCATCTGCGCTCCGGTGTTGCCCATCGGGAAGTTCACGATGCCCACATTGGCGTAGAACTCGCGCGTCAGCTTGAGCCCGTTGCCTTCGTACATCCAGGCCGTCATCTGGCGGCTGTTAAGGCCAAAAGGAATGGCGCAATCCAGCGCGTAAGTGGGGTCCTTGCCGAAGAAGTAGTAGGGAGCGGTATGGGCCATCTCCACGGTGCCGTTGGAAGCGCCATCGAGCACGCCGAATGCGGGCATCAACTCACCGGCTGCGTGCGTGGTGATCACGAACTTGCCGCCCGTCATGTCGCTAACCTTCTTGGCGAAAACGTCCACCGCCCCGAAGAGCGTGTCGAGCGACTTCGGAAAGCTGGACGCAACACGCCAGCGAATGGCGGCCTGCGCATGAACCGCCGGCGCAATGCCAGCGGCCAGCACGCCAGCGATGCCCGCATTCTTGATAAGGGAACGACGATCCATGTAGTTGTCTCCAGGAGAGTTGGGTTGAGTTATCCGCCACCTTCAAGGCATGCGAAGCCTGGTTGTAGCCAAGCGCAATTGTAGGAAGGCAGGCCGCGAGAAAGGAGCGGGTTTTCCCCTGCTCGGCCCGACTCGGCCGGGCAGGGGCTGAGCGCGAAGCGGCCAGAGCCGCGGCTGACCGCCAGGCGATTCAGAGCCCCTGTCAGGATCCCGCTGGCTTTGTGTCGTTCAGGCGACGATCTTCAGCGTTGGTCGCGCAGCTTCAACCAGGTCCGGGAAGCGGATCCTGATAACGTTGTTTATGCCTGCTGCATCGAGGCCATTGAGCGCCAGTAGCTTGGCGGGGTCGCCGTGTTCGATGAACTTGTCCGGCAGGCCCAGTTGCAGAATCGGCTTGACCACTGCCGCTGCCTGCAATGCCTCGGACACGGCGCTGCCGGCGCCGCCCATGATCGCGCCCTCTTCAACCGTTACCAGCGCCTCGTGTTGCTGGGCGATCTGCAACAGCAATTCCGTGTCCAGCGGCTTGGCCCAGCGCATGTTGACAACTGTCGCGTCGATTTGCGCGGCCACTTCCAGTACCGGATACAACAAGGTTCCGAAAACCAGTATTGCGATGCCCCTGCCACGCCGGCGCACCTCGGCCTTGCCAAACGGCAAGGCCTGCAAGGCAGGCTGTACCGCGACACCAGCCCCGGCGCCACGCGGGTAACGCACCGCGACCGGATGGTTCTGCTCGAACGCGCTGCACAACAACTGGCGGCACTCGTTTTCGTCCGACGGGCAGGCCACGCTGAGGTTGGGAATACAACGCAGATAGGCAATGTCGTAAGCGCCCGCGTGCGTGGCGCCGTCGGCACCCACCAGGCCGGCGCGGTCGAGCGCAAACACCACCGGCAAATTCTGGATCGCCACGTCATGGATCAACTGGTCGTAGGCGCGTTGCAGGAAGGTGGAATAAATCGCCACCACCGGCTTCAGCCCCTCGCAGGCCAGCCCCGCGGCAAAGGTTACGGCGTGTTGCTCGGCGATACCGACGTCGAAATAACGCTTCGGAAAACGTTTTTCGAACTCCACCATGCCAGAGCCTTCACGCATCGCCGGCGTAATGCCCACCAGCCGGTCGTCCTTGGCGGCCATATCGCACAGCCACTGGCCGAATACCTGGGTAAAGGTGGTCTTGCCCGGCGCGCTGGGCTGCTGCAAGCCGACCGCCGGGTCGAACTTGCCCGGGCCGTGATAGGCCACCGGGTCGGCCTCGGCGAGTTTGTAACCCTGTCCTTTTTTGGTCACCACATGCAGGAACTGCGGCCCGGAAAGAAGCTTTATGTTTTCCAGTGTCGGAATCAGCGAGTCGAGGTCGTGGCCGTCGATGGGCCCGACATAGTTAAAGCCAAATTTCTCGAACAGCGTGGCCGGCACGACCATGCCTTTGGCCTGTTCCCCGATGCGCTTGGCCAGCTCGAACAACGGGGGAGCGCCTTTAAGCACTGTTTTGCCGACGTTCTTGGCCGCCGCGTAGAACTGGCCGGTCATGAGTTGCGCCAGATAACGGTTCAAAGCGCCCACCGGCGGGCTGATGCTCATGTCGTTGTCGTTCAGGATCACGAGTAAATCGCAGTCGGCTACCCCGGCGTTGTTAAGCGCTTCGAACGCCATGCCGGCCGTCATGGCCCCATCGCCGATGATGGCGACCGCGCGCCGGTCCTCGCCCTTGATTTTTGCCGCGAGCGCCATGCCCAGGGCAGCCGATATGGACGTGCTGGCATGCGCGGTGCCGAACGCGTCGTGTTCGCTCTCGGCACGCTGCGGAAAACCGCTCAAGCCGCCTAACTGCCGCAACGAGTCCATCCGGTCGCGCCGGCCGGTCAGAATCTTGTGCGGGTAGGTCTGGTGGCCGACGTCCCAGACCAGCCGATCGTGCGGCGTATTGAACACATAGTGCAAAGCCACCGTCAGCTCCACCGTGCCGAGATTGGAACTCAGATGACCGCCGGTCCTGGACACACTGGCCAGTACGAACGCGCGCAACTCGTTGGCAAGGCCGCGCAACTGCGCGCGTGACAGGCGGCGCAGTTGCGCCGGCTCATGGATGTTCTGCAATAGGGGGTAAGACGAATCGTGCATAGCTAAATTTTCAGGCGCCGCCCAGTATCAGCTGGATCGCGCGATTACCATGTGCGCCAGCGCACGCAAGGCCTGTGAATGCGGCAAATCGCCGGTGTCGAGCGCTGCCAATGCCTGATCGAGCAATTCTTCCGCGTAACCGCGCGATCGATCCAGCCCCAGGACGGATACGTAGGTGGGCTTTCGGTCAATGGCGTCTTTGCCAGCGGTTTTTCCCAGCGTCGCG
>JANYBQ010000195.1 GCA_025360705.1 Betaproteobacteria bacterium
ATCAGCACCAGGCCGAGCCAGAACTCGGGAATCGACAGGCCCAACAGGGCCAGCGCCATCATGCCCTGGTCGGCCGCCTTGCCATGGCGCACCGCGGCGATCACACCGGCCGCGACGCCGATCAACACGGAGACCAGGAAGGCCATGCCGGTGAGCGACAGCGTCACCGGCAGGCGCTCGTAGATCGCGCTGGTGACGCTGCGGTTGAGCAGCAGCGAAGTGCCCAGGTCGCCCTGGAACATGCGCAAATACCACTCGCCCATACGCACCAGAAAAGGCCGGTCCAGGCCCAGTTCGTGGCGCACCCGCTCCAGCGCTTCGGCCGTGGCGCTGGTGTCGAGAAACGCCGATGCGGGATCGCCCGGCACCAGCCACAGCAGACCGAACGTGATCAGCGATACCAGGAAGAGTGCGGGGATGGAGGCGAGCAGGCGGCGTACAACAAAACGACCCATAACGCCCTTTGCCCTTTGGTTGTCAACACAACGCTGGTCAGAGATTCGACTGACAACGCCGCTGCAGGTGAGAAGGAAGAATGAGCGCCTACTCGAGCCACACACCCCACATGCGCGGGATGCGGTAGGCCTTGAAGTTCTTGAGCTTGGAGGTGGCGATCTGGAACAGCCCGTAGTCCCCCAGGTTGATCGCGATGGCCTGGTCGGCCATGCGGTCCTCGAACTCGGCGAAGATTTTCTTCTGCGCGTCCAGGTTCATCTCGCCGTTGATCTTCTCGAACAGCCCGTCGATGGCCGGATCATCCTTGCGCTGGCCCTGGCCCTTGACCCAGTGCGACATCGCCGACACCGGGCCTTCGTACGGCTCGATGCCGAAACCGTGGGTCCAGAAGTTCCAGCCGGTGTCGCTGCCCAGGCCGAGCTTGGAAGTCGTGGGCCAGTCGGCGACCTTGAGTTCGACCGCCACGCCGATCTGCGCCATCTGTTGCTGGAACACGGTTGCCGCATCGATGTTGGGCCGGATATTGTCGATGATGAAGACCAGCTTCTCGCCCTTGTAGCCCGACTTCGCCAGCAAGGCCTTGGCCCCGGCCACATCCTGTTTGAGCAGCTTGCGGTTGGTGTGGTACGCGGAGCCCGCATAGACCCAGCTCTGGTCCATCTTGTAGATGTCGGGGTAGGCCACGGCCAGCATTTCTTCCGCATCGATACCCTGCGCCACGGCGCGGCGGAAGTTCAGATCGGCCCCGGCGCCTTGCGCCATGTTGAACTTGAGGACCTGCACGGCGAATGGCAAAGCCTTGATGACCTGGAAGTTGGGGTTGCCTGCCAGGCGTTTGGCGGTTGGCCCGTCGGCGGTCTCGTTGATTTGCACCTGGCCGGTTTCCAGCGCCGCGTCGCGCGCACCGGCTTCGGGCATGAAACGGAAGGTTACCGTGTCGAGGTAGGCGATCTTGGCGCCGGCAAATCCATCACGCTCCTTGTAGGCGGGGTTCGGCTTGTAGTCGTCGAAGCGCGCCACCTTGACATGGCTGTCGGGCTTGTATTCGACGAACTTGTACGGCCCGGTGCCGATGGGCGAGGCCTTGCCCATTTCCTTGGCGGCTTCCTCGGCCGGCATGATGGCGATCGGTGCGCGTGGACTGGACAGGTTACCCAGGAAGGTGGACTGCACCGACTTGAGCTTGATCGTGACCTGGTTCGGGCCGGTGGCGGCGACGCTGTCGATGGCGGCGATCAGCGAGGCGGAAGCGCCGGCCTTGCGGTAACGCTCCAGGGAAGCCACCACGTCGGCCGTCCCCATCTCCTTGCCGTTGTGGAACTTGACGCCTTTGCGCAGCGTGAACACATAGGTCAGGCCGTCGGGGGACACCACCACGCCTTCGGCGAGATCGGGCACCGGGCGGGCGTTCTCGTCACGCGCATACAGGGTCTCGAATATGTGCAGATTGACGTTACGCGCGGCCTGCGCCGAGGTCGCATGCGGGTCCAGCGATGGAGGCGCGTTGGTCATCGCGATGACTACGTCGCCGCCCTTCTTTTGCGCCAGCGCCGGGCCAGCCGCCCCCAGGGCGAGTGCAGCGGCAAGCGCAAGGTTCAGAAATCTAAGTTTCATGGAAACGTTCTCCTGTAGTTATGTTATGCCCCCGGCCGGGGGCCTTGTGTCAACCCGATGTAGCCAATATCCCTTGCCCACCACCCCGAGACGGCTTGCGCCGTCAGTCCCTGGGCGCCGCGTAGTCCTGCATCACCACGGCCACGCAGTCACCCCGCTGCACGCGCCCGGGGCCGGCTGCCATCCACAGGATGCCGCTGGCGCCGTACACCATCTCGATCGGGGCGTGGTCCACGTCCTCGACGAAATGCAGAAAACCCGCGCTTTGCCCTTTGCTGACCGCGTCGCCCGCCACATGGCGGGGTTCGAAAATCGCGTTGGCCGATGCGAAGCTGTAACACTCGGCGTCGCGCACCATCATGTGGCGCGTGCCCGGCGAGCCGTCGCGCTGCACCGTCTCGGCCTTGCCCTCCAGCATGCCCAGGTGCTTGAGCATGTTGCGTACGCCGCGTTCGCCCAGACGCACGCCCTCCACACTCACACGGCCCCAGCCGCCGATCTCGGTGCCGATGGAAAGGATGTTGCGCCGCTCGACGCAGGAAGTCAGCGTGGCGCCTTCGTCCACACCCCAGAACACCACGTTGTAAGGTGCTCCGAACGCAGCCGCCGCCGCCAGCGTCTTCTCGCGCATGGCCGGGTCGGCCAGGTAATGCATGTTGGTGCTGGGCGTGCAGTCGGCCGAATGGCCGGCGGTATGCAGGTCGATCGAAGCGTCCGCCAAGGGCACGATGCGGGTGTCCATGAAGTGCGCCAGCATCTCGGAAAAGGTGCCGGCCGGGTTACCCGGGAAACAGCGGTTGAGGTCGCGGCCATCGATCGGCGACGTGCGGGTGGAATTCAGCGCAGCAGGAATGTTGACGGCCGGCATCAGGATCAGGCGGCCCCGCAGCTGTTCAACCGGGAGCGTCTGCGCCAGCCGCGAGACGGCGATCTGGCCTTCGTATTCGTCGCCGTGCACACCACCCGTGAGCAACAGCGTCGGCCCTTCTCCGTTTTTCAGGACATAAATGGGAATCTCGACCACACCCCAACCCGAGGTATTACGCGACTGGGGCGCACGCAGGTAGCCGGCCTGGCGGCCGGGTTTGTCGAAATCGATGTCGCAACGGATGCGGCTGGTGGCGGTCGCAGGGGCACTCATGTCAAGGTTCCTGTGGAGCTAGGCTCTTATTGGGTTTTGGTGGCTGAAGGTTAGCATATTTTATAAATGTATACAATGTACACATGAAAAAAATGAAGCCGGATGCATTGCATCTGGTGCGCGCGGCGCCCAGTGCGCCGCAGAGCTTCCTGAAATTGCAGCCGCGCACCTTGGTGCATCAGGTCATCGACGCGCTGGTCGCCGGTGCGTCCGAAGGGCTGATCCTGCCGGGCGACCGCATCATCGAGGCGGACCTGGCGCTGCAGCTCGGTGTCAGCCGGGTCCCGGTCCGCGAGGCGCTGCGGGTCCTGGAGAGCCAGGGCGTAGTGGTGAACGAGCCTTATAAAGGCATCCGCCTGACGCCGGTGACACCCGAACGCATCGACCAGTTGATAGAAGTCCGGGTGGCGCTCGAAACCGCTGCCGCCACACGCTCCATGCGGCTGGGCAAAAACGACGGCCCGCACTTGGCCGGGCTGGAGGCCATCGTGCAGGAAATGGATGCCATGGCCGCGCGCAACGACGTGTTCGGTTTTGCGACCGCCGACACCAGCTTCCACCGTACTTTTTGCGGCTTTTCCTGCAACGCGGTGCTCTGCGACATGTGGGAAATGCTGGCGCGCCAGATGACAATCATTTTCGGTTTGTCGGCGCTGGGCAAACCGATGGAGTCCATCGTGGAGGAACACCGCGCGCTGATCCAGGTCTTTCGCTCCGGCGATGTCCAGGACATGGCGCGCGAAATCAACGAACACATCGACGTCGAAATTCACAAGGTCGATCTGGAAAATATCATTGCCAAACGCCGATCCGAGGCATCCGTGGTCGCAGGCAACTAACCCATCCCTCAAGGCGAACCGCGCGATGCAAACTCTTCCACGGAATAACACGTCCCTCCCCGCAATCAAAATTCGTTCGATCCGTGCGGTCCCGCTGTTCGGCGAAAGTCCGAAAGGCGGCTGGTCGGCCGAGATCAAGCCCGAGGATTCGATCCACGCGCTGATCGCCGTACACACCGATGCCGGCGTCACCGGCTACGGCAGCGTGTTTACCGACGGCCGGCTGGTGCAGGCCGGCCTCCAGGTGCTGGAGCCGCTGTTCGTGGGTGAAAACGCACTGGAGCCCGAACGCGTGACCGAGAAGCTGCACCAGAACACGTTCTGGATGGGACGCGGCGGCACCTTGACGCACACCATCAGCGGCATTGACATCGCGTTGTGGGACATCCTGGGCAAGGCGACGCGTATGCCGGTCGGCCGTCTTCTGGGCGGCTGTTATCGCCATCGCGTGCAACCCTATTGTTCGCTGCTAATGGAACAACCGGAGCGCATGAACGATGTCATCGCGCCTTACCGCAAGCAGGGCTTCAAGGCCTTCAAGATCGGCTGGGGTCCATTCGGCAGGGCCATGGACAGCAAACTCGACCGCGAGATCATCCGCGCCGCGCGCGAAGCCGCCGGTCCAGATGCGAAGTTGTTCGTGGATGCCGGTGCCAGCGACGCACACTGGCCGCATGGCCTCAAGTGGGCCATGCGCACCGCCGAGATGCTGGCCGAATACGACATCGGCTGGTTTGAAGAAGCGCTCAAACCCGACGCCATCGATGACTTTTGCCATTTGCGCAAAACCAGTCCGGTGCCGATCGCCGGCGGCGAGGTGTTGACGCGCCGCCAGGCTTTTTTGCCCTGGCTGATGCGCGGCGCATTTGACATCGTGCAGCCAGATGTCACCAAGGTCGGCGGCATCAGCGAACAGCGCCGCATTGCGTGGCTGGCGCACGACTTCGGCATCAAGTACATCGGCCACGGCTGGAACACGGCACTGGGAGTGGCCGCCGACCTGCAGCTTGCTAGTGCTTTTCCGGACACCGATCTGGTGGAGTTCATCGGGGGCAGTCCGTATGTGGACGGCATCCTGCGCAACCCGTTTACGCTGGACGCAGAGGGTTACCTGAACATTCCCGACCTGCCCGGCCTGGGCGTGGAGCTCGACCCCGACAAGGTGAGCCGGTATACGCCCGACGCTTCATCGCTGTTCAAGGCCTGAGCGTCGGTCGTCGATGGCACGGTGAAGGGTGCGCCCCACAACCATGTTTGATTTCAACGACCGCGTCTTGATCGTCACCGGTGCGGGCAGAGGCATCGGCCGGGCCACAGCCAGCTATTTCCACCGCTGCGGGGCCAGGGTGGTGCTGGGAGATATCAACAGCCAGGCGGTGGGCGAAGTGGCGCTTGAGCTGGACCCGCGGGACGAGCGGACCCTTGCCATGCGTTACGACGCCGGCCAGGCATCGGACGCGCAGGCACTGATCGATGCCTGCATGGCGAAATTCGGGCGGCTGGACTTTCTGGTGCCCGCCGCCGCGATCTATGAAGACCAGTTGGTCGAAAACATGCCGGACGAACAGTGGGAGCGCACCATGGCCGTCAACTTGAACGGCGTGTTTTATCTGGTACGACGCGCGATTGCGCACATGTCATTGGGTGGGGCCATCGTGAACCTGGCTTCGCAGGCGGCACACAACGGCGCCAGTGTCGAACATGCGGCATATGGCGCGACCAAGGGTGCGATCGTCGCTTTTACCCGGACGCTGGCGCGCGAACTGGGACCGAAGATACGCGTCAACGCGGTGTCGCCCGGTGTCATCGACACGCCCATGGTGGCGGGCAATCTGAAGACCCGACGCGAAGACGTTATCGCCAACACACCGCTCAAGCGGCTGGGGCGACCGGACGAAGTCGCCAGCCTGATCGCGTTCCTGTGCAGCGATGCGGCGAGTTTTATCACCGGCGAGGCGGTGCTGGTGACCGGCGGCCTGTATATGGGTGGCTGAAGACACGCAACGAGGAAATTTCGATGAACGCTCCGTTCTCTTTGCAAGGCCGTGTGGCCCTGATCACCGGGGCTTCGCGCGGCTTGGGGCTGGGCATGGCGCGGGGCCTGGCGCAGGCCGGCGCCCAGGTGATCCTGAACGGACGTGACCCTCGCACGCTGGAGGTACGCC